>JAVBJS010000112.1:0-11705 GCA_031546885.1 Desulfovibrio sp. | reverse complement strand
ATAAGGATGTTCGCGGTCAATAGCTGCGTCAAATGCCTTTTTTGCTCTGGGTCGAGGACATAAGAGTCCACTCCCTCCGCAAAAAAACCATTTTCCTTGCTCTTGCCACACGCTCTCCTTATTTATGGATAAGTTCTTATTCCATTTCACCGCCTACAAAGGGATTATTTTTCATTTCGTTGTCAATGGATGTTTCGGGGCCGTGCCCTGCGTAGACTGTAACGGTTTTGGGCAAGGTATAGAGCTGCGTGCGGATGGATTGTTGCAGGGTAGGGGCATCACCTCCTGGAAAATCTGTGCGTCCAATGGAGTGGAAAAAGAGAGTGTCGCCTACAAAAACAGCGTGCTGTTTTGGAAAATAGAACGAGAGCCCCCCCGGTGTGTGCCCTGGTGTGCTTAACACCTGGCATGGCACGCCAAGAAGTGTGAGGGGGCCGGGGAGTACATTGGTAAAGGTGTATGGAGGAACGGTTGGCATACCCCAGAGCCCGCCCCGGCCCAGTTCAGATTCCAGCATGTACGCATCGTGCAGGCTTGCATACACCAGAACGTCTGCCTTGCTTTGCAATTTAGCAATTCCGTAAGTGTGATCAAAATGCAGGTGCGTACATAAGACGTGGGTGAGCCCAAGGTTCTGTTCGGCTAAAAAATCCAGGATGGCTTGGGGATCACCGCCCGGATCAATTACCACTGCTTCTTCTTCGTTATCAATGAGGTAACAGTTTGTTTCCAGGGGGCCGAGGGGAAATGTGGAGATACGCATGAAATATTCCTTCTATGGAGGTGAGTAATTTTTGGGGGGAGGCTTTATCTAAAACGTGGTACTCTCTAATATTGCGAAACGCCGCCAGATAGTGCATGAAGAAAGAAAAATATGCAATCACCCCGCATTTCTACCCGCATCATAACTTTGGTGCACATATCTCCAGGAGCAGTATGAAGGAATCCACAGGCGCTGTTATTACCCTTACCCGGCGAGATATTATTGTTTTTGAGCAGCGACTTAAAAACGCGATAGGGAGCTTCCTTACATTTAAGGGGCATAGTATAAGTTTTCCCCGTACGCAGCACAGTCTTGCCGCAGTATGGCATGCGACGGAGGAAAAACTGTTACTCCCCCTTGCTGATACGGACGGCACTATCTTGGGGGTATTCACAGCCAGAGGGGTAGGGGAAGATGCTACCAAAATGGTTACTCCCCTGTGGCCCGCCTTGAATGCGTTGATTATCAATAACTTACTTTTATATAAGCAGAGTCTGTGTGATCCGGTAACGGGTTTGCATTCGCGTCACTACCTTTTGGATTGTATGGAAAGGGAGATTGAGGCTCAGCGCGAACCTCTCCCGCTGGTGGTGGCAGCCAGCGCGGATGTTCACGACCTGTCTTCTCCGGCAGAGGATACAACTGAAATAGCCCCCGCGGCAAGCGCTGCCCCGCGTGAGCATCAGGCCTTTACCCGAAGCAGTCCCGGTATTCTTGCGGTGCGCATGATTGCTTTACGGGATGTTGTGCGCGAGTTTGGCTATCAATTTGCAGATGCTCTTATGCTTGCGCTGGCAAAAGCAGTTACGGCGCATTGCCCGGAACAGGCTTTGGCGGCGCGTACGGGAGATCTGGAATTCGCCATACTGCTTCCGGCAGCGACAGCAAAAACTTGCCGGGCGCTGGCAGAGCAGCTTGTTACCGCGTTGCACGCCGTTTCCCTTGAGCATCCCTTACGGCGAAAGCGCGTCGGCTCCATGGTATCTGTGGGGTTTGCCCTGTACCCGCAAGATATGGAGAGCGGCCCTGCCACTCGTCCCCTGGCGGAGCGAGCCCGCAGGCTTTTACGGAAAGCCCGCCTTGCGGCTGCCCTTGCGGGTGAGAATATGCAGTTTGGCGGTGGCATGGACGGGAGTGGCCCGGTTATGGGTTTTGGGCGCATTCTGGCAGAGGGAGGCCGTGTTCTTGAAATGCTGCCTTTGTCGCGGGTTGTGGTGAGCTTGGGGGCAAGCATGCATGCGCGAGAGGGCTTGCGCTTTTCCGTCTGGTCTGGCTCTTACCCCCGCAATGCCCAACAAACCACAGATGCAGCTTTGGCCCCACTCTACAAGGGTGAAGTTGTATTAATGGATGTAGGTGAAAATGTTTCGCATGCGGAGATATGCCATGTGGGTGATCCCTCCTGGTCAATTGAAGCGGGTGACCGGCTTGTACTTGTGCCGGAAGAACAGGTAAGCATGTCATTAGATACCCTGGTTCCACATGCGGTGCCTCGTGATCCGGTTACCGGTCTTTTACGGCATGGCGATTTTTTTGCCCGCTGGGCGCAGGACAGGGAGCAGTGCGATATTTTTAGTCTGGCCCTTATCAGGCTTACTTCGCAAGCTCAGGGCCCTGTGGAAGCGGAAGGTGAAATGTATGGAGAAGTCTTTGCCCCCACGCAACCGGAGCAACTTTTGGCGCAGGCCGCCCAGTTGTGCCGTGAGGAGCTCGGGCGGGATGTGCTTGGTGGAAGGTACGGGCTTGATAGCCTCGTTTTTTTTCATCCGCACCTTACCGGCGAACTTGCCGCACAGCAATATGCCCCCCTTGCGGCAGCCTTGAAAGAACGTCTTGGCATTGATGTAGCCATTGGTATTGCCGCTCATCCCTATCTGGATTTTCGTAAGTCCGATGTGCTGGATAATTGTCGCAAGGCTCTTGAGTATGCTATTTTATTGCCCTCCCCTCATGTCGGCGTGATGGATTCGCTGGCTCTTAATATCAGTGCGGACAAGCGCTTTAGCCAAGGTGACACCTTTGGAGCTATCAAAGAATATCAGCTTGCCCTTTTGGCTGATGACAGCAATGATATGGCCTGGAATTCTCTTGGCGTTTGCCTTGCCGGACTTGGGCGTCACGCGGAGGCCGAGCGGCATTTTACGCGGGCTCTTGCTTGCAACCCTAAGGACGCCATGGCCTTGTACAATCTCGGGTACACCTGCCAGATGCAAAATCAGGTGGAGGCAGCCCGCTCCTATTATTTGGAATGTCTCACACATGCACCGGATCATTTATTTTCGCTTATTCGCCTTGGGCAATTAAGTGAAAGCGCGGGTGATGCGGCAACGGCTCGTGAATTTTATGAAACCGCAGCAAAAAAGCCGGGGGGCGAAAGCGTTACTCGTCGCCACTTTGCCCGGCTTTGCATTGTGGAAAAGAAAGAAGATGAAGCTCGTGAGCATTTGCACGAAGCTCTTATTCATGATCCGCAAGATGCCTTGGCTATGCAGATGCTTGCCCGGCTTTATTTGGATGCCGGGGAAGACCCGGACATGGCAGCCTCCCTCGCTCGACAAAGCGTTTCCCTGAGGCCAGACCTGAAAAGCGGTTGGCTGCAATTGGCCCGTGCCCTTGAAGCGATGGGCCAGGTAGCCCAGGCACGTGAAGCTCGCCTTAACGCCGGCTAGTTCCTGATATTTCATGAAAATACTGATGGATGGAACCTCGAGATGTTGAAGCCATTGAATTTTCATCATCAGGCTCCCTAGCTTCTGCCGGAAGTACAATATTTTTTATCGGCACTGTTTTTGTGGAAAATTTTTTAAAAGCAGTATAGGCTCCTCACGTACTTGGAACAATGCCGTCTTGTATTGCTCTTCAGATATGCAGCACCTACCCGCAACTCTGTATTTTATTTATTAACGTTGTCATACTGAGTATGTGAGGCATCTTGCCCGCACCATTCTTCAGGCAATGTGAACAGAGGCCGTTGTGCAACGGTCTTCTGCGGCTGTGTAGCAGATGTGCGCAAGCAAGACGTGCACATAGTTTTCAAAATAATCCACGTTACGCTGCATTGTTGTCTAGAAAAATTACCTGGGGTTAATGATAAATGGCTAAAATAATGGATGCCTTTCTTGGACTTTTTTCAAGTGATCTTGCGATAGATCTTGGAACCGCCAATACCTGCGTATACTTGAAAGGGCACGGGATAATACTGCGTGAGCCCTCTGTTGTTGCCGTGAAAAAGGATTCGCGTGGGGTAACCCATGTTCTTGCCGTGGGGCAGGACGCCAAACGGATGCTTGGCAGAACGCCTGGAAATATTCAGGCTATTCGCCCCATGAAAGATGGTGTTATTGCGGATTTTGAAGTTACGGAAGCCATGCTGCGGCATTTTATTTCCAAGGTACATAATTCGCGACGCCTGGTACGCCCGCGCATCATGATCTGTGTGCCGACCGGCATCACTCAGGTGGAAAAACGCGCCGTGAAAGAATCGGCCCAAAGTGCCGGGGCACGTGAGGTTTACTTGATTGAAGAGCCTATGGCTGCTGCCATTGGAGCCAATTTGCCCATTCAGGAACCCATCTCGAATATGGTTGTTGATATCGGCGGGGGCACTACAGAAGTGGCCGTCATATCTCTTTCCGGCATAGTCTATTCCAAATCCGTTCGTGTTGGCGGGGATAAAATGGATGAAGCCATTATGACTCACGTCAAGCGAAAGTATAACATGCTCATTGGGGAATCTTCTGCGGAAGAAATCAAAATGACCATCGCATCGGCCTATCCTCTTAATCCTGAACTGGAAATGGAAGTGAAAGGCCGGGATCTGGTTACGGGCATTCCACAGAATATTATCATTACTTCTGAAGAAGTGCGCAAAGCCATTTCTGAGCAGGTAGACGCCATTGTGCTTGCTGTGCGCGTTGCCCTGGAACAGACTCCGCCGGAACTTGCTGCGGATATAGTGGATAGAGGCATTGTACTCACGGGCGGGGGCGCTTTACTCAAAGGCCTGGATCAGCTTTTGCGGGAAGAAACTTCTCTGCCCATTACTGTTGTGGATGATCCGCTTTCCACCGTTGTTGTCGGTACCGGCAGGGCTCTTGATAATTTACACATTTTGAAGGAGGTGTGCGTAGATTAACGCGCCCACTCCAAACCGGCTTATCGGTATCCTCGTTCTCCTCCTTTTTTGCTACCTTGGGCTTTTTACCTGGAATGCTCGCACAGGGTACCTTGATACCCTTGCGGAGCGTTCTGGGCTTGAGCTTGTGGGCATTATTTTGGCCCCGGTTACTCGGGTTCAAGATGCTCTTGTTGGGGCGTGGACAAGCTATGTAGCCCTTGTCGATGTTGCGCATGAGAACACGCAACTACGTGAAGAGTTGCGAAAAATTCATACCACAGCCCCGCTTACTGCCGAAGAACGCGCAGAGCTGACCCGTTTGCGGGCGCTCTTTCGGCTGGAGGCGTTGGAGGAAGTGTCTGGATTTGGCGCACGCATCATTGCTACTCGTTTCGGGCCACAAGCGCTTCTGAAAAGTCTGACTGTCAATAAAGGCTTTGCGGATGGCGCATTGGTGGGAACGCCCGTTGTTTCCGCTGCTGGTGTTGTGGGTAGAGTTCTGCGCACTGCACCGCATGCTGCGACCATTCTTCTGCTCACAGACCCTACATTCCGGCTTGCCGTTATTAGCCAGGAAACCCGCACTCCCGGCATAATAACAGGGCTTCCCGGTAACGAGGGGCTTCTGGAGTTGACCTATGTTGCGCAAAATGCGCACATTCTTAAGGATGAGCTGCTCATAACAGCCGGAGTTGACGGTATTTTTCCTAAAGGCATACCCGTAGGTATTGTTACTCATGTTGGGCCGGGACATGAGACACTTTTCCAACAGGTCTATGTCCGCCCCCTTGTCAACTTTGAAAAATTGGAAGAAGTGCTGGTTTTACATCCTGTTGGATATGGGCCGGCTCTACGTCATAAATCGCCGGAAATTCCCCTGGAACAGGCCATTGCGGCGGCAAATGCGAACGGTACAGCCAGAACAGGCTCCGCTAATGCTACGCTCCCTGCAAGTTCCAATGCCACCCTGCGCGGGGGTGCCTCAGGCAATGGTAATGCCACGGCACCCTCGCGCAGGCAGTCGACTCCGAGAAACGCCGGAACTGCTAATGCTACGCAACGATAACACGATCTTATGAATATCGCTTCCATCCTCTGGTGGGCGGTTTATATAACTGTTGCCCTGGTTATACAGCAGCACATTCCCGGCGTTGATGCCCTGACACCTGGTTTTTTGCTCGCCTTGCAGGAAAAAAACAAAACACAGATACTCGCTCTCTTTTTTTTGTTTACCTTCATTCAGGAAGGTGCTGGTACCCTTGATTTTGGTATGGCGATGCTGTGGTATGGTGGCCAAATTATTCTTTTCCACACCAGCGCAAGGCTTTTTGTTGCAGACAACGCCCTTTTTATTACCATGCTTTCTACAAGCCTTGGCGGATTGCGGGCCATTTTATTCTGTTTTATGTGCGCCATACAGAGTTATCCTGTAGATTATCGCAATCTTGCTCATGACACATTGGCTCAGATTCTCATTATCCCCATCATATGGGGAATAGCAACACGGTTACGAGGTAAAGGAATGGCTCATGTCGATTGAGGTTTCCACAGTTGATGGCTCTGCGCCCCCGCGTACTGGTATTTTTTTGCTCTACTCGCTGGTAATTTTTCTTTTTCTGCTTTTTCTGCTCAGATTCTGGTACCTGCAAATATTGCGGGGAGAGGATTATTCCCAACAGTCTCATGCGAACCGCACCCGGCAGGTACAGGTGTATGCCACTCGTGGTATCATTGTGGATCTCAAGGAAAAACTGCTTGCGGAGAACCGGCCTGCCTACTGCATCGCTCTTATTCGTGAAGATTGTCCGGATATTCCGGCAGCCCTGGCTCAGGTTAGCCAATGGACAGACGCTCCCCTTCCTTTTTTGCAGGCAAAGTTTCAGGCAGATGCAAAACAGGTGCGCTCTTTTGACACGCAACTTCTCGTGACGGATATTCCCTTCGACCGTGTGGCGAGCATCGAGCAGCAGCTCTATAAATGGCCAGGGCTTTCCATAGTCACTCGGCAGCGTCGTTTTTATCCTCACGACGCTCTCTTTGCCCACATCTTAGGCTATGTGGCAGAAGCCAACGAAGCGGAATTAAAAGCAGATGACGAGCTTGCCCTTGGCGATATCACAGGAAAGCAAGGGCTTGAGCTTGTTCTTGAAAAGAAAATCCGCGGACTCAAGGGCCACAATAATATTGAAGTAGATGTGCTTGGCAGGCAGCTTAAACGGGTGCAAGCCCGCCCCTCCATCGCTGGAGCCAATATTACCCTCTCCTTGGATAGCGAATTGCAGCAGGCTGCTTCCAAGGCGCTGGGGGACGAATCTGGTTGTGTTGTTGTCATGGAGCCAGATACCGGCAAGCTCCGTGCCCTTGTTACTCACCCTTCCTTCGATAACAACCTCTTCACGGCCAAGCTCTCTCTCAAAGACTGGAATGCGCTAGTGGAAAATCCACGTCATCCTTTGCAAAACCGTGCTATTCAGAGTATCTATCCTCCGGGTTCTGTGTGGAAACTTATGATGGCAGGGCTTCTTCTTGAGCAAAAAGTAAACCCACGGGCCACTGTAAACTGTACAGGTTCGGTCACGCTTGGTTCACACGTTTTCCGCTGTTGGAAAAGTGGTGGACACGGCTCCGTGGATATGCTTCACTCCCTCATTGTTTCTTGCGATGTCTACTACTATGAAATGGCACAACGTGTTGGAATTGATAATATTGAGCGTTTTGCCAAGGCCTGCGGTTTCGGAGGCAAGACGCAGATAGATTTGCCCCACGAAAGAGCTGGGCTTGTTCCCGGCAAGGCCTGGAAAATGACTCGCTTTCGCCAGCCCTGGCAGCGGGGGGATACGCTAAATACCTCCATAGGGCAGGGGTTTACTCTGGTAACTCCTGTTCAAATGGCTGTATTTGTTAGTTCTTTGCTTAATGGTGGGGATTTGCTCAAGCCTTCTCTTGTGGAAGATGAAGAGAAGGAAGTTGTCGGCAAGCTACCCATGAGTCCGGCGCATCGCGATTTTATTGTTGAAGGAATGCGCCTCACGGCAGAGATCGGCACAGCAAAAAGGGTGAGTCGCCCGGATGCCATTATGGGCGGAAAAACAGGGACAGCCCAGGTGCGCGGCTTGGGTGAAAAACGCCAAAAAAATCATGAGATGGCCTATCGCTTTCGAGACCACGCCTGGTTCACGGCGTGGGGCAAGAAAAACGGCAAGACCTATGTTGTTGTCGCTATGGTAGAGCATGGCGGAGGGGGCAGTTCCACTGCCGGCCCTGTTTGCGCCCAGGTTTTTGAAGCCCTTTTTGGGCCCATTCCCGCCAAAGGCAGCGTAAAAAAAGAAGGGCAACAATAATGGCAGCAATGGATAGACGACTACTCACACACGCTAACTGGGCGCTGATTGGCTGCACAGCCCTGCTTTTTTGCGTGGGAGTTGGAAATTTATACTCAGCCAGCGCTTTTCGAGTAGAAGACGGCATTCGCATGGCCCCCTATTATCAGAAGCAAATCATCTGGGGCGGCATCGGTCTGATCTGCATGATAGCCTGCACTCTCTTTAATTATCACCACTTGCGTACTCTCGCTTTGCCCATGTTTTTTATTTCCATTATCCTTTTGGCGTTGGTTCCCATTGGCGGCATCTCGGTCAACGGGGCAAAGCGTTGGTTGTCATTTGGGTTCTTTAACCTGCAACCAAGTGAAATCGCTAAAATTTCCATGCTCCTCATGGGCGCTGTCCTGTTGTCGCGAAAGAAAGATCCTTTGGGGTGGAAAGACCTTGGCACAACCCTTATAATTTGCTGCATCCCTTGTCTGCTCATTTTCATTCAGCCTGATCTTGGCACAACCTTACTTCTGCTCTTTCTTTTAGCGGGAATGCTTCTTTATCACGGGCTGAAGAAATATGTCTTTGTTTCATGCTGTCTGCTTCTGCCTATCTGTCTGCCGTTTTCCTGGCTTATATTAAAAGATTATCATAAAGAGCGCCTGCTTACCTTCCTTGATCCGTCCAGAGATTTACGCGGTGCGGGCTACCATATTACGCAATCAAAAATTGCCATAGGCTCAGGCCAAATGTGGGGAAAGGGTTTTCAGGAAGGCACAACTCATATGCTCCGTTTTCTTCCTGAAAAGCATACCGACTTCGCTGTGGCCGTTTTCAGCGAAGAATGGGGCTTTGTGGGATGTATGGCTCTTATTACCCTTTTTTGCTGCTTTCTCCTGTGTATCATCAATACGGCCATTGGCGCAAAAGATCGCTTTGGCAGTCTTCTTTGCGTTGGCGTCTTTTTTTATTTTTTCTGGCAAATTCTCATCAATATCGGAATGGTCGTGGGACTTATGCCGGTTGTCGGCGTTCCGCTGCCCTTTATCAGCTACGGCGGCACAGCAACTTTGGTGAACTTTTTGATGCTGGGGCTGGTTATCAATGTTTCCATGCGCCGCTTTATGTTTAAATCTCATTAACTTTTTATAACAACAGAATTTTGTATACGAAAGGAGATATCCATGGGCAGAGAAGAATTTACAGCACTCCTTGGTGCCGGAACTGAATACAACGGACAACTTACTTTTACCGGAACCGTGCGTGTGGACGGTCGCTTTAGCGGCAATATCACTTCGGAAGGAAAGCTCATTCTTGGCAAAGAAGCCAAGGTGGAAGGAACCATCACCGTGGGCGAGCTCGTTGTTCACGGCTATCTGCAAGGGGATGTTCGCGTGACCAGACGTACCATACTCCATCAGACAGCCCAAATTTTCGGAACCATAAGCACAGCCCTTCTTGTTATGGAAGAAGGAGCCATTCTTCAAGGTGAGTTGCAAATGAAAAAAATAGAAAAACAAAATAAAACGAAGAATCCTCTTAATGCTTTGCCGCAGAAAGAAGGAGCAGTCGCCATCCTCTCTGGAGAGGCTATTCAGTAGTAAGCGTTTACAGAGCAGGCGCTACCCGCATATCTCGAGATGACTTTATCTGGAAATGCCGGACTTCTGTTGTGATTATGCTAGGATATATACTATATAGTAAATAATTGTATATATTTAGTGTGTCTATCTTTTTCCACTGCTTATATTTCCAGAAACGATTGCAGCCTCAAAAATATTCCGGGAACAGGGGGGCGGCCGCATAAAGTGTTCAATTCTTTGTCGGGTCAATTCGCACGGTTTTGGTAAAAACGCTTTGACAAAAAAGGGCGAGTCGGCTACCGTGCCGCTGTTGAGTAAAATTTCACAACCCACAGCAGGGAGCTAGTCATGGGCGATATGATCTCGTTGGATTTTACTTTTTTCATCCAGCTTGCCAACCTCGTAATCACCATTCTTGTGCTGAATGTTTTGCTCATCAAGCCGGTGCGGGATCAAATCAGCACCCGTACCGCACTTACCAGCGGTTATGCAGCGCAGGTTGAGCAATTCACCAAAGAGGCTTCGGAAAAACTTTCCAGCTATGAAAAAGCCCTTGCGACGGCTCGCGTTGAGGCAACTGCCGCACGTGAAGCGTTAAAGGCTGAAGGCAAAGCGCAAGAGCAGTCCCTTTTTGCCGCAACTCAAGCAGACGCTCAGGCGTTTGTTCAGAGTGCCAAGGTAAAAACAGCGGCAGACGCTATGGCTGCCATGGATTCCCTACTTGCAAAAGTAGATACCTTTGCTGCCAAGGCCAGTGCCAAGATTCTTGGATAACCAACGGCGACGCTGTTGAGCGTCAGGGAGGATTTCGCGTGCATCGACGTATACCCGTTTTTTTACTCATTTGTCTTCTGCTAACCTTTACAAGCGCTGCTTTCGCAAGTGGTGACGGTGGCGAGCATCCATTACCCTGGGACAACTTTCTCTATCGCGTTATCAATTTTGTTCTGTTTGCAGGGGCTCTCGCGTATTTTTTTGGCAAGAAGGTCAAAGCTTTTTTCAAAGGAAGAACTGAAGGTATAGCCCTTGAAATTTCCTCCCTTGAAACTCGCAAAGTTGAAGCTCAAGAAAGCCTTGCCAATGTGGAAAAACGCATTGCCAACCTTGAAACAGAACGTCTTGCCATTATTGCAGATTACACTGCCCAAGGGGAGGCCTTGAAGGCTTCCATCATTGCCCAGGCAGAAAGAACCGCAACAGCCATGACCGCGCAAGCAAAAATTACCGCCCAAAATGAAATAGCGCAGGCTGTGGAAACGATTAGGGCGGAGCTTGCGGAAAAAATTGTTGAAGCAACGGAAAAGTTGCTTACGCAAAAGCTCTCTGCTGATGAACACACTAAGCTTGTGGATCAATATTTAACAAAGGTGGTGCTCAATTGACCGGCAACATCGTAGCACGCAGATATGCAAGGGCACTGTTCGCCCTTGGCAAAAAGTCTGGTCTGCCAGCGCTTGAAGGCTATGCAACAACGCTTGCGGATATGCGTGAAGCGCTTGGCGCCTCACCAGACCTTGCCCGAGTTTTTCGTAATCCTATCTTCAGCGTCCAGGAAAAACGCGGCGTTGTAGAAAAGCTTGCGAAAAAATTGAAAATAAGTGGAACACCTTTAAACTTCTGCCTGCTTTTGGCTGAAAAAGGCCGTCTCGACTGCCTTGAATCCATAGCAGCAGCATTTGACGAATTGCTTGACCACGAAAAAGGCATTTTACGCGGCACATTATTAACCGCGGTCAACCTTGATCAAGCCAAGCGAACCGCCATTACCGCCCAGCTGGAAAAGAAAGCCAAGCGCACGCTGGCCCTTAAGTTTGACGTAGCCCCTGAGATTCTTGGCGGCGTTGTACTGAAGGTGGGCGATCAAGTTATGGATGCAAGCCTTAGGGCACAACTTTCCATCCTCAAAGACACCATCAAGCGGGGTGAGT
>JAVBJS010000106.1:0-19996 GCA_031546885.1 Desulfovibrio sp. | reverse complement strand
GAGCTAAATGCCAAGAGAAGACATAATTTTTATCGAATGATTTCAAAGCAGAAGCTGCTTTGAAATAAAGGCACGCCGCGCTGCTCGCTTGCGGGCGTCTGCTGGCGCATCCGCAGAGGCCATTGTGCAATGGCCTCAATTCAACCATATGCGTATGCTTAAGAAAGAGCATACGTTTTTTGTTTTTAGCTTTTCTCACGGGGGCCTCAAGAATTCGGTATTTTTTGCTATTTTTATTTGTAAACGATTACAAACAAAGAAATCTATTGCACATCAAGAAAAGAGCACGCTATAAGGATAGTGTTAAGAAAGGACTAACAACACGCTACTGTTTTGTACAAGCACGATAAAACCTGTAGCGGGGTTCCATCCTGATGCATTTTTAAGCATCGCTGGTCACCACATTTTAGCACTCTCGGCGGTTCAGCCAGATACGGGGCCTTTCAGTTTACGCCGGCCGCAGAGATTCAGGAGGAAGTATGCAGGTGGAAAGTACGCAAGCACGTGGGCTAAAGCAAAAGAAAAGAGCAGTACACCTTCTTTATGTGCAGGTATTGATAGGCATTACCCTTGGGGTTCTTCTTGGCTATTTCATGCCCGATTGGGGTATAAAAATGAAGCCCTTGGGCGACGGCTTCATTAAGCTTATCAAAATGACCATTGCTCCCATCATTTTTGGCACCATTGTTGTGGGTATCGCCCGAATGGGAGATATGCACAAGGTTGGCCGGGTCGGTGTCAAGGCTCTTATTTATTTTGAGGTACTCACTACCGTCGCACTTGTTATCGGTCTTATTGTTGCCCGCGAAGTAGCCCCCGGCGACGGCATGCACCTGAAGGTAACAGAAGCCGACCTTGCTTCTGTGGCAAGCTATGCCAAGTCTGCGCAGGGAACGGGTACTATTCAGTTTATTATGAATATTATACCTAAAACAGTGGTAGACGCCTTTGCAACAGGTGAAATTTTACAGGTATTACTCTTTTCCTGTATGCTTGGCTACGCTCTTGCGAAAATGGGCGATAAGGGCAGGAATTTTATCGGATTCATTGATGAAATGACGCACGGCATGTTTGGCGTTATCAATATGATTATGAAGCTCGCCCCCGTCGGCGCCTTTGGTGCAATGGGCTATACCATCGGCAAGTTTGGCGTTCAAACTTTGGCAAACCTGGTCTGGCTCATGGTAAGCGTTTATATTACCTGTATCTGCTTTATCTTCGTAGTGCTCGGCTCTGTCATGTGGTTTTACTGCAAGGCCAATATCTGGAGCTTCATCAAGTACATTAAAGAAGAATTCTTTATCGTGCTCGGAACCTCCTCTTCAGAATCCGCCCTGCCGCGCATGATGGGCAAGCTTGAGCAGGCAGGATGCGCAAAGCCCGTTGTCGGTCTTGTTATTCCAACAGGGTACACCTTCAACCTTGACGGAACCTGTATTTACCTGACCATGGCTGCCATTTTTGTGGCGCAGGCCTATGATATTCCCCTCACTATCATGGAAGAGGTGACTATTCTTGGGGTCTTGCTGCTCACGTCAAAGGGAGCGGCAGCCGTTACAGGTGGTGGATTCATCACGCTGGCTGCAACTTTTTCCACTCTCGACACACTCCCCGTGGCAGGCCTTGCCATTCTGCTGGGTGTTGACCGCTTCATGTCGGAAGCCCGCGCCTTAACCAACCTTATCGGTAACGGCGTTGCTACAATTGTTGTGGCAAAGTGGGAAAACTCCCTTGATAACGAAAAGCTGCAACTAGCCCTGAGTGGCAAACTGAACCCAGAGCCGGAAGACGTAAGCTAAAAGTACTGGGTAATTTGAGTGACGATTTTTTTGGGGAGGCTATGCCTCCCCAAAAAAATTTAGCTATGCCGGATCTGCATCGCCTTCTTTTCTTTCCACAACGGGATTAAAATAGCCCAACTGCAACGCCGGACAATCTTTTTTCAGGCGCTTGCGAAAATTCACAAAGCCCAGGCAGGGCCCTGTTGAGACTCCTTCCATTAATTCACAATACATATCAGGGTCAATGTTGAGATTCCGTAACTGTACGCAATCTATGCTGTATTTTTGTATGGCAGCAACAAGGGCATCTGTTTCTTCTTCCGTATCCGTAAACCCTGGAAAGAAAAGCAGGTTAATGGAGACAAAAAGACCATGCTCTTTAGCACGTTGAATACTTAAAAATACATCAGCAAGAGTGTAGCCGTGCGGCTGATAGTAACGATTATACGGCTCTTCGCGCAGGCTGTTCATACTTACTCGCAAAGAAGAAAGTCCTGCTTGGGCAAGGGCGACGACACCTTCCGGCAAGGATGCATTACTATTGAGATTAATGGTGCCTTGTCCGTTACTTTCCCGAAAAAGTCGAATAGCTGCCGCAATGGTGGGGGCTTCTGTTAAGGGCTCCCCTTCACAGCCCTGCCCAAAGGAAAAGATGGGAGAAGGTTCATTACCGGCGTGAAAACGCATAACCTCCACAATTTCTTCCGGTGTAGGCGTAAATGTCATTCTATTTTGCGGAGTTGCACAGATGCGGGAATTTTTTTCCTGATATGAAATACAGCCAATGCAACGGGCATTACAAACTCGGGAAACCGGCAGGGGGGCTTCGTATCTGCCAAGACATAAATTGCGGGCAGCCGGACAGCTATAAGTAAGGGCACATTGATTTACAAGGTGCTGCACAAGACGGTTTTCTGGAAAGGCGGCCAAAAGGGAAGCCGCTTTTTTCTTCAGCAAAGATTGTGGTACTGCCCGAAACTCTTGTCGCTGGTCGGTATCCACTTTTTTTGCGCAAACGTAAAAGCGATTGTTGGCAAACCCCACAGCCCCATAGGCAAAAAGCGGGAGTGTTGGCGCATCTGGCTCTTTGGCGTAAGCGGGATGCGCAGTCAAGGTATGTGCGGGAGCGGCAAAGGCAGCCACTGCCAGCTCTTCTTGCTGCTCCAGCTCGCCTGTTTCCGGGTCAAGCCCAAGGGCACGGCGCCCCGGCAGCAGGAACAGCTCACTTTCCTCAGGTAAAGGCATAAGCTCTTCCGGGCGCGGCAGGGCAATTTCATTACCGCGCCGGCATACCATATAGAGTTCAGGATGATCGTAAATATTTCCGTCAGCGTCTGCCACCACAAGAAATGGACGTATAGAAGATGCGCTCATAATTCCCCAAAACAGCGTCTGTACAGGCACTGTAAATCTCATTGTTTCATTGAATAAAATATGCTAGTCTCTTTCACAGCACAGCGCAAGCGGGTGTTTTTGCATAGAGAGTCCGTTGTATGACGGGTTCCCACGGCTGCGTAGCATATGCGCGCAAGCAGACAGCGCAGTGTGCCGCAACATCAATTGCGCAACAGTATCTTATGGAGTTTCCTTATGTTTGAAGATTCAATGGTTGCCCTCATGTTTATGCAGTTCTTGTCCTTCGCGGGCATACTGGTTATGTTTCTCTTTATCATTCGTTCGCTGGGGGCACACACAACCGCCTTGCAGGAGCAGAACCGCCAAACCCAGGCGGCGCTTGCCGATCTGGAACGGCAGCTCATGGATGCAACCTTTCAGCTCAAGCTCCTTACCAAACCAGGCACAGAAAAACGCCCTGAGGCTCCCTTTGATGGTGGCACCACAGACCTGCGCGTTTTGCTGGATGCCGTGAATGAGCAGTCTTCCCAGCGCATTGCAAGGCAAGTGAGCGTGGCAAACATCCACATTGATCCACAGGACGACCTGCTCAATCCCCATGCGCCATCCCCAAAACAGCCGACATCCACGGTGGATGTCAACTTGCATGACAACTCTCTGCCAGACCTGCAATTTGCCGGTAGCCCGCAGCGTACCCGCGCTCACGGTGGGCTTGCCCTTCGCCTGGATGAATAATGCGTACTGTGTATACCCCTGTTACGTCGGTAGCTCTTATACTCAAGAAAAATAACCCGGCAGCATGCGAAACAGGAAGACAGGTAGCTGCATGGCTGGAAGCCCGCGCTGTGCCATGCCCGATCATCTTGCACGACGGGGAAGGGCAGCCCACCTATACCATACCGGAGGTTGATTTTGTTCTGGCCTTTGGTGGCGATGGCACCATGGTTGCCGTTGCTCGCAAGCTTTTAGGAAGAACAACCCCCCTGGCGGGGGTAAACTTTGGCAAGGTGGGCTTTCTTGCCGAGATTTCCCAAAATACCTGGGAACAGTCTCTCACAGAAATTTTACAAAAAGGCGTCCGGGCAGAGCCGCGCATGGGCCTTCGGTATTCATTGAGCCGCCAGGGACATGAAATATGCTCCGGCGATGTTATTAACGATGTGGTTGTCACCCGTGGGCGCTTGGCTCGCCTTGTTAACCTCGAATTAAAGGTTAACGATGAGCCCTTCATGCTCTTGCGATCTGACGGCTTGATCTTTTCAACGCCCACCGGCTCAACGGGATATTGCTGTTCTGCCGGGGGCCCTTTACTCTTACCCGGAATCGAGTCGTATGTTGTTGCGGCCATATGCCCGTTTTTAAGCAGCTTCCCCCCCCTTGTGCTGCACTGTGACACCACATTTTCTGTTACAGTGGGAGAGGCGGGTACCGACCTCTTTCTTACCCTTGACGGGCAAGAGATATATCCCATGATGGTGGGGGATACTTTGACTGTCACAGGTGTTCAAGAGCGCTTTTTTCTGGCGCAAGTCGGCCAGCAGAGCTATTTTGAACGGCTGCGCCGAATTGGTTTTGTACAGGAAACAGTATAGCGGGAAAAGTAAAAACGTATGCGACAGATGCCAGTAATTAATCGGGTATGCGACATCCGCACAGGGAAACTCCCGGAGTTGGAAGCGTGGATATATTATTTTCTTGCAGAAAATAATATTGAACACCTTCTCAACCCTTCTTCTGTTGCTTCTGCCGAGCAATTACGATTCATGGTGGCTCTTAAAGACGATCAGGTTTACATCCCTTGCGAAGATACGCTTTTTCTTGACATGTATACACAAGACAAGAATAAGGCACTGCTGCGTGAATACATAAAGGTATGGCGCTTTCTTGTGCGGCTTGTGGCAGCTTATAACATGAATAGAGCAGACACTCGCCGTATCACAAGCCTTTGTCGCTATCGCTTTAAAAAATACCTTACAGCCCGAATTTTATTGCCCTCGCGCATGATTAAGCGCCTTGTAGGCATTGTACTAACGCAGCGAGGGGATCTAGATCCCTTTCGCGGAAAAAAACACCTTGCAAATGCCCATGCGGCAGAGATGTTTTATAGCGCATCCTTCCAACGAGCTTTACAACAGCGACCCGATTTTGATGAGAACTGCCGAGATATCGCCGCTCTCCGCTGGGAACTGGACATGGCGGAAATGAGCCGCCTACTCGTATTCTCTACCCTGACAGAGGTATGGCAGGGCGGAGTTTCTTCTTTTGACGTGGGCGAGCAGATGAAGCGTGCGGATGCGCAATGCCACTGCCTGCGCTCCGTTTTTGGGCCGGAAGGAGATGAGCGAAAGAAAATCCTTTTTATACCGGATGTTACCGGAGGATTTGTCTTTGACCTTATGTTTATCAAGGCGCTCTTACGGCAGGGGCATCAGGTTATTCTTTCCCTTAAGGATGCTTTTTATTTCGACTCTCCCGTCATTTGGGATTTGGAAGAAGATAAGGTATTAAAGAATATTCTCGACAACGCTCACCTTGTAACGAGCGATAGCATTACCAAAAATGAACTCTTGCGTGTATTGCGTGAGCACAGACTTGTTGTTATTTCTGACGGTACGGCTGAACAGTTGAACCTGTATAGAACGAGCGTTTCATTTGCGCGAGCCTGGAAAGAATGCGATGTTGTGATTGCCAAAGGCAAACGCAACACCAATGTTTTCATCGGTTCCAGCCACGACTTTACGCGGGATATCATCTGTTACTGGCGAGATTCCGAGGGTGTCTTTCATATTCAGGCAAAGCCGCGAGCCGCCTGGACTCATAAATTTGCGGAAAAATACTTACTCAGTAAAGCAAAAGAACTGGTGCGCGAAATGCGTGACGCCCACAATACCGGCAAAACCATCATGTTTTACAGTGCTATTATTGGGTCGCTACCTAGGCAGACGAAAACAGCCATTGCCCTGGTAACTGCCTTTGTGCGACATTTACGAGAAAAACTGGACAATACCTATGTCATTAATCCGGCAGAGCACTTTGAAGAAGGCATGGATGGCGACGACCTTATGTACATGTGGGAATATGTGCAACGGAGCGGATTGCTTGATGTATGGCGCTTTCAGACGGTAGACGATATAGAAATGGGTTTCTCCCTCCTTGAGCGAAAGATCCCCTCTGTCTGGTCTGGAAAAGATTCTACGTTTTCGACAGGTTGTACAAAAGAAATGCGTATAGCCCTTGATGAGCAGCAAAAAAAACCGGAATTACAAATCATTGGCCCAGCCCCAGAAAAATTTTTCAGGCGCAGAGATTATGGCGTAGGGAAGTATTACGATGCAACCCTCAAGGTATAGATATCCTCTGACATTTTCAAAGGAAAACATAAACATTATTCTCCAGGCACTTTGCAAGCACTGGCAATAACGAGGATACCATGTCAAAATACCTTCATGATGTTGCATCTTGCATTGCATTATGCGTGCAAAAACAAAGTGATGCAACAAGCGAATGGCATAAAAATAAGCCAGATGCAGCAGTTTATTCAGCACTGGTTGCTTACTTGGCAAAAGATGCAGATATCTTGCCTGCTCCAGGAGAAAGTTGCTCGCTGGATGAGCAGGAAATTTTGACAAATCTTATTCTGCACGAGCATTTTTCTAATTTTCAATTGTGGCATGTGGAAGATCAGGCGCGTCGTCGCGATACTTCCGATTCCTTCATAGCAGACTGCAAGCGAAAAATTGATGCCTTGAACCAGCAAAGAAACAATGGAATTGAATTGGTTGATACATTCTTGAATGCACGTTTTATTCACTGCATTCCTGAAGCCACAACAGTGCGCTATAATACAGAAACCCTGGGTATGGCCATTGATCGCGCCTCTATCCTTGCCCTGAAAGTGTATCACATGCAGGAGCAAGCGCAACGGACAGATGCTGATGAAACCCATACAGCGGCATGTGCGCAAAAGCTTGCCATATTACAGGAACAACGAGAGCACTTACTTCATTCTATTAAGGAACTTATTGAGGAATACGCCACAGGCTACAAACAGCCTGTCATGTATCGTCAATTTAAAATGTATAATGACCCGAAGTTGAACCCGCAGTTGTATGCCCAGGTAAAAGAGGATTAACCCGGATATTTCTTTGAGAGGCTGGGGAAGGGAAATTCAAGGGGGGTCTCCTTGAGTTTCCCTGCACAGAGTCTGTATCCACAACCCATGCCCCTCAAGTTGTATCATGCTGAAACAATTATGATTTCAAAAGAGGATTATCCCTCTTAGAATCCATTCCTACAGGAGAATATGTGGAAAGCGATAATTCAGAAAATTTTTCTTCCCTCACTTACGATGAGATTTTTGATATTTTAGATAATTACGAAGAAGGCGATGAAAACGACGAAGAGCACCCCGTGGTTGCTGTTGTCGCCGCCAGGATTCAGCACTACTCCGCTCTTGCGAGCAAGGCCCTTGAACAGGGCAAGGACTATTTGCCACTCCTGACAGCCACAAAGCAAACAGCGCCTCTGGATGCTGTAGCTATGGAGCTTGTTCTGGAAATCCTCGAAGATGAATTGGAAGAGGCCTGAGAACTTGCTGCGCACCCTAGATAGTGTCGCCAAATAAGTTCTTTGGCAGAGAACAAAATATCTGCATTTGACGACACTATCTAGAGCTTTTTAAAATTGAAAATACTTTTTTATGTTTCGCAACTTATAAAATGATTTGCACATAATATAAAGAAATTACTGGATAATAACGACACGCTTCGCGGGCATCCGCTTTGCGCCTGCCGAGCAATTTCAAAGCGAAATTGTTCTAATAGTAATAATGCAAAGGAACATACATAATGGAGAGCATTCCTATTTCGAAAGAGGGCTACGAGCGCGTTAAGCAAGAGCTGGAGCGCCTGAAAAAAGAACGGCCTGAAGTAATCCAAGCCATTAAGGAAGCACGCGAAGAAGGCGATTTAAGTGAAAACGCAGGGTATGACGCAGCACGCGAGCGACAGGGCATGCTTGAAGCCAAAATTACCTATATTGAATCTCGCATGCCAAGCTTTAACGTAGTGGATCTACGTGATGTTGGTGGCGACAAGGTAATTTTTGGCGCAACAGTGAATCTGTGTGATCTCGATACCGAAGAAGAACGAGCCTACACCCTTGCAGGCCCAGATGAAACCGACTTTATTGCAAAAGACAAAGGCGCTATCTCTGTTTTTTCTCCGGTAGGGCGAGCCCTGCTTGGAAAAGAAGTGGGCGATGAAGTGACTGTAGATGCGCCTCGCGGAAAAATTATCTATGAAATAACCGGGTTAGCTTTTAACGGGCCTATATTATAATTTTAGATAAAATTTCCTTGCAACGTAGCTTATTAGGAGCTATTCTTGCAACTCAGACATCGTATTTCCGATGTTCATCACAATCGTTTACGCAACGCTACCAAGTAAAATTGGCCGGTAACGATTCCAACTATATGGAGGATTCTATGGCAAATCAACTGGAAGTCTATAAATGTGAATCATGTGGAATTATTGTAGAAGTGCTTCTTGGTGGCGGTGGCGAACTTGTTTGCTGCGGCAGCCCCATGACACTGCTGGTAGAAGGCACCACAGATGCCGCCAAGGAAAAGCACGTTCCGGTTATTGAAAAAACCGCAACAGGCTACAAAGTGACTGTTGGCGCTGTGGCTCACCCCATGGAAGAAAAGCATTGGATTCAATGGATTGAGCTGATTGCAGACGGCGTTTCCTATACCCGTTTCCTCAAGCCTGGAGATGCCCCTTCCGCCGAGTTCTGTGTTTCCGGCAAGAACGTTGCTGCTCGTGAATTCTGCAACCTGCACGGGCATTGGAAGGCTACTGCATAGACAATGCTTCCCTGCACGCGCTCCGCTCATAAAGCCACTTTACAGCAGTAAGCGCCATATCAAACCCCACCTGGGGGAACAATCCTCTTGAGCCTCTCAACTCTTTGCTTGATTGGCAAAGATTGATACAATATTAATTTTATTAACCCTGCAATTACAAGGAAGATGTTATGCAAAAATATGTTTGTTCTTTGTGTGGTTTTGTGTATGACCCGGCAGAGGGCGATCCAGACAGTGGCATCCCTGCTGGTACTCCCTTTGAAAAATTACCCGCCAATTGGGTTTGCCCTGTTTGCGGCGCTTCCAAAGCGGACTTTGAGCCTGCCTAAACAATAACTCTGCACAGGTGATCCTTTTACGGGATCACCTGTTTCTTCTCTGTCTCTCTTGTTTACTATTATCTTACTTTCTTCCTTTCTTACAAACACTCCTGCACGAAAATTCGTGTGACTTGCGAGCATTTTCATAAAGAGAATGCGTAAAGGATATCAATGAAAACTCTTGAAATTAAAAAAGACATCTTTTGGGTTGGCGCTGTTGATTATACAGAACATGATTTTCATGGCTACTCCCTTGCGCCCAAAGGAACTACATATAACGCATATGTCATCAAAGATGAGAAAAACGTTCTTTTTGACACGGTAAAAAAGCCTTTTGCTGAAACCATGCTCAACCACCTTACCCGCATCGTTGATCCCTGCGATATCGACTACATCGTCATTAACCACGCCGAACTCGATCACTCCGGGGCCCTACCCGATCTGGTGGCCGCCTGCAGACCGGAAAAGATATTTTGTTCCCCTATGGGCGCAAAAGCCCTTGAGGGTCATTTCAACACAAAAGACTGGCCTATACATGTTGTGAAAACCGGCGACGTTGTCAATATCGGCAAGCGCAACATTCATTTTATAGAAACACGTATGCTGCACTGGCCAGACAGCATGATATCCTATGTCGCAGAGGATAAATTAGCCATATGCAACGATGCCTTCGGACAAAACCTCGCCACAACCGAGCGCTTCATTGACGAAGTTCCCCGCTCCGTTGTTGAGCACGCCATGCAGGAATACTATCACAACATTGTATTGCCCTTTTCTCCGCAGGTTTTGAAAGTACTTGCTCAATTGAAAGAGCTCAAGCTTGAAATCGACATGCTCGCGCCAGACCACGGGCTTATCTTTCGGGGTAAGGAAGATGTGGCATTTGCCCTCTCCATCTACGAACGCTATGCCCTGCAAAAAACCCAAAAACGTGCCCTTGTCATTTACGACAGTATGTGGCACAGCACAGAAAAAATGGCCTACGCTATTCTGGAAGGCCTCGCTTCCGTTGGCGTGCCTGGGTGCATCATGGATCTGAAAAGTAACCACCACAGCGCCGTCATGACAGAGCTTGCACGATGCGGTCTTGTTGTTGTAGGTTCCCCTACCCACAATAACGGCATTTTACCAACCGTGGCAGGCATGCTTACCTATATGAAAGGGCTGCGCCCACAAAATCGTATAGGTGGAGCCTTCGGCTCCTTCGGATGGTCTGGGGAATGCGTTAAAATTATCAGCGACTGGCTCGAATCCATGGACATGGAGTTGCCTGTACCTGCTACGCGGCAAAAATTCGTCCCCCAAGGCAGTGAGATGCACGCTTCCTTTGAAATGGGACAGCAACTGGGGCACGCACTTATCAGTAAATGCTATGAGGCCCAAAGTAATACTAAGTAAATACCGTTGATGAGTAACCCCAGGGCCTGTTGACACTAAGAGGATTTTTGTTCTCTGCCAAGGAAGCAATATTTTTTATGACGGAAGTATACTCTTCCGTACATGCTGAAATAAAAAGCTTTTCTGCCATAGGGAGAGGCCAAAAAGACCGTAGTAGCAACAGGCTCCGGCAGGTGCCTACGTAGCAAGTCATTTTATTGGCATGAGCACAGTAGAGGGATATGCACTTCAAATATCAAGCTCTCTATTGTTACGAGCAAGAACAAGAGGCACGGCAGGAGCCACCTTCTGCATCCTCCACTTCCAGCGGCGTTTTTTACTGCTCTGGAGGCAAGCAACTCGCATAGGAGAATCTAGTATGGGCGAAATGAAAGATCTATGGCGCTGCAAAGTCGTAAACTGTGGATATATGTACGACCCTGCTCGCGGCGACCGCAAGGGTAAAATAGAAAAAGGCGTACACTTCGAAGACCTGCCCGAAGATTGGCGCTGCCCCATTTGCGGAGCAAGCAAAAAATCCTTTGAATCAATAGAACCGTCTGGGTTCGCAAATTAAGGCCATTACACAATGGCCTTAATTGCTTCAAAGGAATCTGCACGCAAATTAATATAATTAAAGCACCTGTATTAGATTGAAAGCTATGCGATACTTGAGAAATTAAACGCATATCCTTTATCGGATATTTTTAAAATTCTCACGACTTTCGAAAGAAAGACACGCTGCGCTGCCCCCTTGCTGGCGGTCTTGTCTGGACAGAGTTGGTCTTGGTTGTACTGCGTTGTCCCGTCAAAAACACAAGAAAAGGGCGGCGCGGTTTATGCGAGTGACACCCTTCGAGAAAGTGTCGCGCTGCATAGAACCATGCCGCCCGAACGGACAAAGCCCTCACTCTACATATGTGAACTATGCCCGCCGTGAGTCTGGACATAGGCTTTCAATACCGCATTCATGCGGCTCTGATAGCCGAAACCGGAAGAACGAAACCATTCCAGCACCTCGGCATCAATGCGCAGCGTTATCTGCTGCTTGGCTTCTTTGAGCAGAGCGGAAGGGGGCAACCGACGAGCGGTTTCGAAAAAAGGATCGTCCAGCGGCAAGTTATCCGTATCCGCCTCGGCGGCACGGGTAATTTCCTCGTCAGGCATATCGTTCAGGCGTTGCCAATCTGTTTGCGAGACGGCAGCCTGGGCTTCACGAAGGGTCATGCGGGTCGCTGGCGTCTTGTGCGATGCACGTTTCATAATGCCTCCTTTCTCTGGCATTGGCGCGGCGGGCGGAGATGATGCGGAAAGCTCCATCGCGAAGGGTGAAGGCGACCACAAAAAGCAGTCCGTGCAATTCACCCAGCGCGAGGCAGCGCATTTCCCCGTATTCGTAGCGCGTATCTTCCAACATGAGCGGGGCGTCGGCCAGAACCTGGGCGGCATCCACAAAATCGACGCCGTGTTTTTCCAGATTGCTTTGGCGCTTGGCTTCGTCCCACTCGAATTCCATGTTCATTATGTAACTCCGTTTTGTAGTTACGTCAAGGAATGTAAAAAGAAAGACTAATCGCCTGATTTCAGCCCATCCAGATAATCCGCGTAGGCTTGCATCATCTTCTTACGCTCGTCCCAATAGCTCCGTGGGCCGACTTGGTTGTATACGGCCTTAACCTTGTTCGGCTCTGTGTGGGCAAGCTGCATTTCTATCAGGTCGCCAGGGTATTGCAGCGTTTGATACAGGATCGTACTTGCCATACCCCGGAATCCATGTGCGGTGAAGCTTTCCGTTTCCTTTTTTGTGGAGTGGTACCCAAGCTTGCGCAACACTTGGGTCAATGCGTTTAATGTCCGGGTAGTTTCCGAGCTTTGACCGCTGGCGCTTGCCTTCAGCATCGTAGTATCGCAGATACCAGACTTTTGCAGTCTAACCACCCCGGTTAATTGTTACCCATAAAAAAAGCCCGCTGCCGACAGAAACTTTTTGTGTTTCGCCCGGAATGCCAGCCATTTTTCTGATGGAAACATCTGTGATTTTCTTTTCCATTTTCTTGTCCTCCCGTGTTGTGATCAGGGGTACAAAGATATGGGTACAAACTTCTCGGCATAGGTACAAACATTAAGATCTTTGTACCCTTTTTGGGCGGATTGTACAGGTCTTCGTCGGTCTAGGCTGGAAAGCAGAAGGCCCTGAAAGCCGCTCTATTGCTGACTTTCAGGGCCTTCCTGTTCTTTTCAAAACTAAATTTTGGTAGCAAGGGAGGGACTTGAACCCCCGACCCTGCGGGTATGAACCGCATGCTCTAACCAACTGAGCTACCTTGCCAAAAATGTCGCGCTCTTGCCAAAAAGTATTTCGCGCGCTTTGCGTGCAAAATACCGGCCCGACAGTTTCTTTAACCAAGACTGCCACTCTTGGCAAGGTTTTTTTGTAAAAAGTTTAAATTCGATGTATCGAGGCCATTGCACAATGGCCTCTGCGGATGCGCCAGCAGACGCACGCAAGCGAGCAGCGCGGCGTGCCTTTATTTCAAAGCAGCTTCTGCTTTGAAATCATTCGATAAAAATTATGTCTTCTCTTGGCATTTAGCTCTTAAGAGTCTTCGAAAGACTTTTTAGTTGAGCCATTGCGCAATGGCCTCTGCGGATGCGCCAGCAGACGCCCGCAAGCGAGCAGCGCGGCGTGCCTTTATTTCAAAGCAGCTTCTGCTTTGAAATCATTCGATAAAAATTATGTCTTCTCTTGGCATTTAGCTCTTAAGAGTCTTCGAAAGACTTTTTAAGGGAAGACTAAACTGAATTTGCTGTATTGTGCAACGAACTCGTCTGCAAATGCCTCATGCAGAAGTATAGGGGTTGCGGCTTGTGAGGGAAAGGCATCCGAAAATGAGTTCGTTGTGCAATGCAATGGATTCTGCTGATTGCGCTGTTCGCTTGCGGGCTCCTGCTGCACAGTTGCCGGAGGCCATTATGCAATGGCCTCGAAATGCCTTTTGGGGACTTCTTGCCATATTTATTTATTTTATGTATCCTGTGATAATACAATAAAGTTACAGCACACATCTCCCAAAGGAGGTTCCATGCCGCTGTATACACCGGATATGGAACCAGTAGCCTCCATAAACTCACCTGACGAGCCCATGTGTTATTTTTCCATGACCACATGCGCCTTTATATCCTGCAATACTACCTATACCGCCGAATTTGGCGAAGCGCCCGTTGCGGGTATGCATTTTTTAAAGATGCTGCATGGGCCGGCCCTGCCTATGGCCCTTCAGGAAAATTTACGGATAATGCGGCACGAAGGGGCTCCAGATTCCTTACCTGCATTTTTACAATGCGCAGGCGAGTCTGTGCCTGTTCAGCTTGTCATGGCTCAAAGCCAACCTGACGTTTTCAGCCTGAGCATACGCCGCCGCACTCTTCGTGCCAAAACCTTCGTCTCCACCGCATTTATAACGACAAATCCAAAAACGAAGCCAGAATTGCTGGCAGCTCTGACCCTTAAAGATATACTGCTTGCTGCCAGTAATGCGGCTTTATATGCGCTGCGCGGACACTCTACTGCGTTTTTTGCGAATATCCGTGAGGTTTTGCGCATTTTGGGGGAGGCGCTTGAGGTTGATCGCACCTACATTTGGCAAAGTCATACCGATGCCCGCGGTGTAATGCGGATTATGCAAATAGCGGAATGGTCTGTCCATGTGCCGCCGGTGCAGCAATGGGAGATTGTACAAGCGCAAATACCGCGAGAAGAGTGGATACGTCCTCTGCAAAATGGGCAGTGCATTAACGGCATTACCACTAGTTTTTGTTCTGAATTTCAGCAGCAGTTTACAGCGCAGGGCATTGTGTCTCTTCTTGTGGCGCCCATTATTTTGGAAGAAGGGCAATTCTGGGGTTTCATTGGACTTGATGACTGCCATATCGAACGGCAGTGGAATGCAGATGTTCAGAATTTTCTCACAACGATGGGCACAACGATAGGCCTGACAATTTCTCACATGCAAACCATAGACGCCTTGAAACACACGAAAAAGCGTTTCAATGATGTAGCGGCGGCTACGGGTGAGATTCTTTGGGAAATGGATAGATCAAAGCGCATTGCCTATGTAAGTGACCAAAGTTTCCAGATTTTTGGCATTACTCCAGAAGCATGTATTGGTTTATCTCTTGATGCCTTTGAAAATATTCCCGGTGAGGTAGAAACCTTTCGCCGGGAAATGCAGCGGCAAATCCTCAAGCAGGGTTTTTTCCGCAATATTGAGTTAAGCATTAAGGATTCCCGGAATCAGGTTCGATACATGCGGCTTTCCGGGGTTCCTCTTCTGGATAATCTTGGCAATCAAATAGGTTTTCGTGGTACCTGTAGCAACATTACAGCGGAAAAAAATCAGGAAACGCTTCTTGCGGAAGCCCTTTCTGCCGTGGAGGCCGCTAACTCCGAATTGCTCCAATACTCCATTGAAGTGCAAGAGCTTGAGAAAAAGGCCCATGCCGCCAGCTTGGCAAAAAGTAATTTTCTCGCCAATGTCGGGCATGAGGTACGTACTCCCATCAATATTATTACCGGCATGGCATACCTTGCCTTGAGAACTCCTCTTAATGCTACACAGACCATGTATCTGAATAAAATTCATGATGCAGGCGGCGCGCTTCTTACCATCATGAACAGCATTCTGGCCTTTGCCGAGATGGAAGGGCAAGAAGCATCAATGCATCTGCACTCCTTGTCATTGCAGGACATTATTAATTCTATTGTTGGGGAATCTCTCGCCGCAGCAACAGTCAAGGGCATTACCCTTGAAAAGAGTGTGGCTCAAAATGTGCCTAAACGCCTGCTTGGTGATAGCACCCGCATTGGGCAGCTCTTGCGTAGCTTGCTGCATAACGCTATTAAATTTACTGAAACCGGTACGATATCCCTACGCTGCGAATGCCAAAAGATTCATAGCGAATTCGCTGAAATTCTCTGCTCTATAACCGATACCGGTGTTGGTATCAGCCTGGAAGCTCAAAAAAATATCTTTGTTCCCTTTATTCAGGCGGATAACTCAAGCACACGGAAATTTGGCGGTGTCGGCGTAGGGCTGGCTCTTGCCAAGCGCCTTGTTGATAGTATGGAGGGGGAAATCTGGCTTACCAGCAAAGAAGGCGAAGGCACCGTTGTTTCCTTTACGATACTGCTTAAATATGTCTCTGAAAATGCAGATACCCCGCAGGCTGTGGCGTTGAGTGCCGCGCCTCATGACAGCGAGGCTCCCTCCGCATTTTCAACTGCTCCTCCGCCACTTGCTGATGCGGAAATGAACCTTGCCCCACCTGTCAGTGCTACAGCGCCCATCATCTTCAAATCGCTTGCCGATACCAATGTGCTTGCCGATACCAATGTGCCTGCCGATACCAATGTGCCTGCCGAGGAGCAAGCTGTTCCTGCTGCACAAGCAGTCCAAAAGGCCCAATTAACGCCACTAGAGATCACCACCTTGCACCGTCTCGCTCGTCTTTTAGAAGACGATGACGGAGATGCCTATGCCCTGTGCGATTCGGTTCGTTCTTCTTTGATGCGGGTGAACCCTGTGCACGGGAAAGCCCTGCTTGATGCCATTGCCCTCTTTGATTTCACCAGCGCCATCAAGCTGCTACGCGATCATTTTATATAACGAATAATTACTGATACAACTTTCATGCTTTATCACTTTTACAAAAAGCTTTTTTCTCCCCTTGTGACTTCTCTCTCTTTCTTCTATACTGAAGCCATGTGGAAATCAATTTTACTTATTCTTGTCCTGAGCCTTGTCTCTGTGGGGATTTCCCCCCGCCTTGGCGTGGCTGCTGCCCAGGCAGAAGAAGAGGACTCGACGGACCAGCCTACGGCCTTGCCGGACTATACGATGCGGGCCTTGCGTAAGCTTGTTCCGAGCCTTACGCGTACCGGAGTGGGCAGAGATGCTATCCCCGCCCTTGACCGCCCCCTCTTTGTTACCGTTTCCGATGCGGGCCTCTCTTTGGAAGACGATGACGTTGTCTTTGTTGTTACATTCCCCAATAATATTGTTAGAATATATCCCCAACGAATTCTCGTGTGGCATGAAATAGTCAACGACGTTCTGCCAGATGCCGAGGGAAACCCTGGCGTACCTGGGAGAAGTTCCCCTGAGAATCCTGGTTATACCATAAGCTATAGTCCGCTGACAGGTACAGTCGTCGCATTTAGCTCTATGGCGGGGTCATACCCTACATCATTTGGCGTGTCCGGCGATTTGCTCAATGCCAATTCTGTGCTGTACGACCGCATTAGCGGCAGCCTTTGGAGCCAATTGCTCGCCACCTGCATTGAAGGCCCTTTTCGTGGCAAGCGTCTTGAGCGATACCCTGTGTTATGGGCGAAGTGGCGCGGTGTAAAAGAGCGATACCTGGGCAAAGCCTTTGTGCTTTCGCGTTCCACAGGTTTTCCGCGACCATACGGCCGCGACCCATACGGCACATATCGCAACAAGGGCTCCTATTACGACGACCTGCGGTTACTGTACGCCATTTCTCGGCTGGATAAGCGCTTGCCACCCAAACGGCGCGTGCTTGGCCTTGAGCTGGGTTCTCTGTATGGGGCTGTGCAGGTTGAGGCTGTGCAAGCCAGCAAGGTACTGAATTTTGTACTTGGCGTTACCCCACTTGTGGCCATGTATGATGAAAATTTCCAAGCTGTTCGTATTTTTGACCGTAGATTTGAAGGCAAGAATGATCAAACTCTTACCTTCTCTGTTTTTGAGAATAAAATTATTGACGATCAGACCAGAAGCACCTGGACACCTGAGGGCGAATCCAACTCCGGACGCCTGAATGAGGCTCGCCTTGAGCCTGTGCTGGCCATTGATGCCATGTGGTTTGCATGGTCATCCTTCCATCGGGACTCGGACATTTTTCCGTATAATAGCTGGGAAACCGATAAACTACGTAAGTATAATGATGCCATTACGCCAAAATCACTTGGCATTGCGCCACCCCCGGCAGGCGTGATTATGCCTTAGGCCTGTTCTTATTTTTTTCTTGCCCTTCTTGAACGAGAGCGGTATGCTCTTACCCCCCGTGTGAATAACTCTGATTCTTTTACCCGCGCTTATGCGCGGCTTTGTTTGGATACCCTATGTCGCTTGTTACAAATGATTCTATCCGAAATATTGCTATTATTGCCCACGTCGACCACGGCAAAACAACTTTAGTGGATGCCCTTTTTCGGCAAAGTGGCGTGTTTCGAGTCGATCAACAGGTAGATGAGCGCATCATGGACAGCATGGATCTTGAGCGTGAGCGCGGCATCACCATTGCAGCCAAGAACTGTGCCGTTTTTTGGAAAGAAACCAAGATCAATATTATTGATACACCGGGCCACTCCGATTTTGGGGGCGAGGTGGAACGCGCCCTCTCTATGGTGACAGGCGCTATCTTATTGGTAGACTCTTCCGAAGGGCCGTTGCCGCAAACCCGTTTTGTTTTGAAAAAAACTTTGGAAGCAGGCTTGCGAGTTATTGTTGTGGTTAACAAGATTGACCGGAAAGATGCTCGCCCTCAAGAAGTGCTTAACGAAATTTACGACCTTTTCATTGACCTTGGCGCAACTGAGGAGCAACTGGAGTTTCCCGTACTTTACGCAGTGGGACGCGATGGCATTGCCATGCCCACCCCTGATGAACGCGCAACAGACCTTTCCTGTCTTTTTGAAGCCATTGTGCGCGAAATTCCCGGCCCGCTGTATGAGTCGGAAGAGCCTTTCCAGATGTTGGTGTCCGATTTGGATTATTCCGATTATCTGGGGCGCCTTGCTGTTGGCCGCGTTCTGCACGGCAGTGTTCGCCTTCGCGACAGCCTTGAGCGGGTGGATGAAGAAGAAAAACACGTCCCGGCCCGCATTACGAAATTGCAGGTCTATGAAGGCTTGCGCCTTGTAGATGCGACAGAGGCCGCACCCGGTGATATTGTGGTGCTTGCCGGCATGGAAGAAGTTGCCATTGGCGATACCATTTGCACCCGCGAAAACCCACGGGTATTGCCCCGTATTCGCGTGGACGCTCCCACCGTATCCATGCGCTTTGCCATCAATTCATCCCCCCTTGCCGGACAGGAAGGCAAGCTTGTGCAATCCCGCAAAATTCGTGAGCGCCTTATGCGGGAAGTCTTGCGTAACGTTGCCGTGCAAGTGGAAGACTCCGAAGATAAAGACAGCTTTATCGTCAAAGGTCGCGGCGAATTTCAAATGGCTATTCTCATTGAGCAAATGCGCCGTGAAGGATTTGAGCTCAGCGTCAGCCGTCCCCAGGTTATCATGCGCGAAGAAGAAGGCGAACTGCGCGAACCCATTGAATGCTTGCTTGTGGATTGTGACGAAGCCTTCATGGGCATTGTGACAGAAAAGCTGGCCTACCGTAAAGGCCGCATGACCGGCATTGTCAATAACGGCTCTGGTCGAGTGCGCCTTGAATTTTCCGTACCTTCGCGTGGCCTTATCGGGTATCGGGACGAATTCCTCACCGACACCAAAGGCACGGGCATCATGAATTCTTACCTGACAGGCTACGAAGCGCATCGTGGAGAATTTCCCACACGCTTCACCGGCTCCATTGTAGCAGACCGCCCCGGCAACGCTGTGGCCTATGCTATTTATAACCTTGAGCCCCGCGGTACTCTCTTTATTGTGCCCGGCAACCCCATTTATGAGGGGCTCATCGTGGGTGAGCACAACAGGGATAATGACATCGACGTTAATCCCATTAAAGAAAAAAAGCTCACCAACCTGCGCGCCTCCGGCAAGGACGAAAATATCACCCTTACTCCCATTCGCCCCATTACTCTTGAATGGGCTCTCCAATTCGTGGGAGATGATGAGCTGGTAGAAGTAACACCCCTCTCAATTCGTCTGAGAAAAATTGCCCTCAGTGCGCAAAAGCGCCACCAGATGGCCGGAAAAAAGAAAACAGACGCGTAGGATGTAGTATAAAGCGGGCCTCCGGCGGCCAAAGGGATTGAATCCCTTTGGAAACCCCATAGGCCATTGTACAAGGGCCTCCTTGAGGTCACACTGGTTCCTGCATAAGCATAAGTTACTCATTGTTGCAAAGTTACAATGCTCTAGAAATAAATCCCCTCCCGAATGTACGTTCGGGAGGGGATTTATAGTTTCAAGGTGGTTCAATGATTACATAGTCGATCCTGAAAAACTGATTTACGCCCGTACGCCAGGAAGCTCATCTTTTTGGCGTACGATTGCGAAAAGGGCTGCGAGGACAAAAAATATTCCA
>JAVBJS010000079.1:0-11320 GCA_031546885.1 Desulfovibrio sp. | reverse complement strand
CTTTATTTCAAAGCAGCTTCTGCTTTGAAATCATTCAATAAAATTATGTCTTCTCTTGGCATCTGGTTCTTAAGGGCCTTCGAAGGATTTTTTAAGGGACGATTAAACAGAGTTCGGTGTATTGTGCAACGAACTCTATTTATGGATAAGTTCTTAAGCTGTTGCGGGGGCTTATTACTCTTTGCGCAGCACTTCAGGGATAATATCTTTTTCAATTTGCTCTCTGGAGAGGGAGCCGATACCCTTTTGCCGCACCTGGGCGAGGTGTTTTTGCAGCGCCTCAAGGTTCTGGCGCATATGCTTACCGAGAAGATCGCCAGATCCATATTCCATGCGCAATACAGCGAACTGTCGCTCCAGGTTTTCGGGAGATTCTTTGGTAAGATTTTCCAGATCCTGTTTGTATTTATTGACGCAGTTTCCGAGAATAACCCTCAATTCCTTCATGAATGCATCGGCCGTGGTCAGTTGCGATTGCAACTGGCTCGCGGCTGCTTTATCAATTTTAACAAGTTCAGTCAGTTTTTTTTGCGCTTCCTTCGTATCTGTTGTGGTTTTTCGCAGACGATAGGCCATGCTGACAATCAATTCAGCTTGAAAGAGTGCGGACCGTGTGGCGTCAAGAATGATTTCCTCGCGGCGACGTGAGGATGCCGAGAGATTGTCGGTCACCATGCTCCGGTATTTTCCAAGATTTTCCCGCACTGTGGGGGAAGCAGTTGAGTCAATAATTTTATCCAGCTCTGAAAGCAGACTGCCGGTGGTGTTTATTTTTACCGGCGCATCCTTCTCTTTTACTGCCGGAGTAGGGGCTACGGGGGTTGGTGCTAAAGCCTGCTGTTGGGACATATTCAGATTTTCTTTCTCAAGCTGCGCCGTCTTGCTGGCAGAGGCAGGAGTATTGATGCCGCTGAGTACGGGACGAAAACCGAGGTCACGCATGGCATATTTACCGTTTTCCTGAAAAAGGGGAGTCTCTGCCCGCCAGCCGGGCAGAATGCTCTCTGCGCCGGTAAGAAAGCTGCCGCCCTTGCACACAAAACCGCCAGATGAACCATGAAGGCGACGTGTTGTTTCGCCTCTGCGCTCTTCGGGCACACTGAACTGAAACAGACTTTGCACCAATTCTTTGGCGTTGCCACCCATGTCATACAGCAACAGGGGATTAGCTTTGCGTGAGCCAATGGGGAGAGGCGCACTGTTTGTGCGATCACTTGACTGGAATACCGCGAAATCTCCCAAGGCAAGCTCGCTTGCAGGCGCATCCTTTTTTATGCTGGAATATTCTTTGAGCGGGTAAAAATCTTCCTGATTACGCCCTTCTTCAGGAACGCGCATGCCACCCCGAGCTGCGAACTCCCATTCTTCTTCCGTGGGCAGGCGCAGGTAGCCTATGTCTTTGTCGTTGTCGGCAAAAATGGGTAGGGATTGCTTATTGTTCTTAATCAGCCACTCCATATACCTGCTAAAAAATTGCTGCATCTCGTACCAGGAAATGTCTGTCTTTGGGCGTAGCTCTGCTTCTGTCGGGGGGCTGGTGGGGCAGGCGTCTTCCATGACAACGCGCCACTGTCTGACGCTTATCTCGTATTTGGCAATGAAATAGTAAAAATCGTTGCCAGTGGCGCTGGCTTTCAACGTCTCCTGCCATTTTAAGGGCAGATCGCGCGCGGTGAAAGGTGCGCTGATATAGCCCTCAAACCGGCGCTCATACAGATCGCGCTCGCTGGAGGAATTATTCACCCCCATGGAAAATTTGCGGTCATAGAGAACACCTTTGCCCGGAACATCCACAGCGCGGAATACCATTTGACTGTCGCAGGGCATGGGGAGAATGATGTCGTCTGCCTCAGGCCGGGGGTTCCAGGCCTGAACCGGATCAATATTTTTTGCTGAGGAGCTTAACCCCGCAGCCTCGGCGTTCCCTGAAAAGACCAGCGTGAACACCATGACAAGAAAGTAAAGGCTACGCATTGGTACCTCCCGGAAATAAAAGCAGGTTATGGATAAGCCCTTATACATCCCGGATGACAAGGGAAGGATCAATGCGGGCAGCGCGCAAAGCAGGGTGAACCGAGGCTACGGTGGAAAGAAGCAGCACCAGGCCAAGGGCAATGCAGAAATGTTCAAGCGTTAAGGTACACACAGAAAAACCCAGGGCCCAGTCAGAGAAAAACATGTTTATGGCAAAGGCTGACCCGCCTGAAATGATCCCTGCCAGCAAGGTTCCAAAGAACCCTGTAAGCAGGGTCTGGGTCATGGGATACAAAAGGAGTGAAATGCGTGAGAAACCCAGCAGACGCAGAGTGCCGAGCATACGATCCTTACGTCGCACCGCAGCAAGTGCGGAGCTTACGGTAAAGGCCACAAAACCTGCACCCACAGCAAGGGAGATAAGCAGCATAATCTGTGCAAAGGCGGTATTGAATTTACGGATATTGGCTATTTTTTTGGCTTCCGTAAGTACATCCGTTCCCTGTGCCGCAAAGAAGCGATCCAGGTTTTCTACATCTTCCAGGGTACGCGCATAGAGGCGAAAAGATTCGTACTGCCGTTCTTCCGCACCGGGCGTGTCTCCGGAAAAACCGCGTTGCGGCACGGCAAGATAGTCCCGGTAATCCTGAATATCTTCCAGTGCGGAGAGGGGCATAAAGGCTGTGTCCTGCGCCATTGCTTCGGCAGGCAGAATACCCGTCACCATAAATCGGATGGGGAGTGATTCCAGCATTCCGTTCGGGCGCTTGCGGCCAAGGTTCGCTTCCAGCACCTGCCCTTTTTGCGCTCCAAGCTTGCGTGCGGCTGAAGCAGAAAGAACCATGCCTGAAACGGGGGTGTCTGCCTGTGGTACAGGCAGGTTATGATGAGCCAGCCGTGGGTCGCCGGGAGCAGTAGCCTCCAGACTCAGCGGGACAAAAGCACCATCTGCGCCTTTAAAACGAAGCTCCGCCGCGACAGAACGGGTACGGGGAATGGCAAAAGATACATCCGGGCGTTTTGTGAATGATTCAACCTGCGCCTTGGTATACCCGGAGAAGCCGCTGCCAGAAGGCATAATGAGAAGGGCGTTAGGATCCTGCAACAGGTTGATGCGCAGGCTTTCCACCAGCCCCACTTTAACACCGTTCATGACAAGAAGGGGCGTCAACATACTTGCAAGCGCAAGCACGGCGCACAGCGAGAGAATGTATTCATGGAACCAGTCTCGCGCGGCCAGGCGAATGGACAAAAGAGCTGCACGCATTACGATATTTTCCTGTCGTCTATGATGGCTGTGGTCACGCCGTCGTCAGATTCAAGCTGTATGGGAACCTCACGCAAGGTAAATTCAGAAACAAACCGTAAATCATGGGTAACTATGACAAGGGTGGTATTTTGCAGGGCTACAGCATCCATAAGCATGTGCATGACGGTTTGGGCGTTGTAGGGATCAAGGGCCGCTGTGGGCTCATCTGCAAGGACAACATCAGGGCGGGATGCCAGGGCGCGACCAATGGCAACCCGCTGGCGCTCACCCACCGAGAGAAGACCCGGTAACGAAGAAAGCAGGGTGCTGATACCGAGGGTTTCTGCGAGCTTGCCCACTAAAGCGCGGGTTTCACCAGTATCTCTTTCGCGAAGGTGCGCGCCCAGGCTCATATTTTCCTCAACAGACAGGAAGGGGAGTAATCCCCCTGTTTGCAAAATATACCCAAGGTGCAAACGCCGCAGCTCTGCCAGATATTCAATGCGCGAATGCCGCCATGCAGCGGCTATATCCACGCAATTTTCCCCGCAGGCAAAGGAGAATTCCTCAGCGCTGTCGGGCTGTAATACCAGACCAAGCATATCCAGAGCAGTGCTTTTTCCGCAGCCACTTTTCCCTGTAATGGCAATTTTTTCTCCTGATGCGATTCGCAGATGGCGAATATTCATCCGGTAGCCCGCGCTTTGAGAGCGCGTTAGAATGAGATTGGTAAGGGAATATGTCATGGGTTTACGGCAGCATATCGAGGGGTACACGGTATACCCACTCATTGCGATTTGGCGAGCCAAAGCCTTCCCAGTTAGTGTTGTCCTTGTCATATTCGTCGTAACGGGCAATGCGGGTGCTCAAGTGGCTCATAAAATCTTTTTGCTCGCCCGTACTCATGCGGTACCAGTCTTCTTCGGTAAGGGACATGACACGGCTCTGATAGGGCAACCCTTCCAGAAATTCGCCCAGTAGCCCTGCCTGTGCCAGGTTCTTGCCCGGCGTGGTACTAAAGCTGCCAGGGTCACGACTAAGCAATGCCGCAGCGGACTGAATGCTTTGGAAAAAGTTTTTGGCGTCGTCCTTATAAAACGACTGGCGCGCACTTTGAAGGATTATATTAAGCTGCTCACGCAACTGGCTTAACTGAGTCTTGGTCAGCAGTACAGCAGGTGTAACCGTAAGCACAGGCTGGGCTTGGGGGTCGTTTGCAAGGCGCTCAAGGTCTGCATCAGCTATCCAGGCTTCTACCACGCTGGGGGCTCTGGTTCCCTTGCTGGTTCCCAGAAATTGCAACTGCATGGCATAGCCGGTACTTTCCGCTATGCGTGCGGCTTCATCTTGGGGAGATGCGATTTTAGTGGAAGTTTTCTCCGGGGCAGGCAGAAACCGTCCTTCGGCTGTTGCGGACACAAGATTGCTATACCCGTGTGCCAGACGACGCCCCACGGCGTCAAACTCAGCAGCGCCTTTGGACGCGGTGGTGGCTTCCAGCCCGATATAGCTTGCCTGGTTGTCTGCCTGACGAGAGAGTTCCATGTAAGCTTTTTGGGCGGGCTCGTGGTCTTTGGTTCCCAAAGGGGTTTTGAGGTGAACCACGGTGAGATAAATATTGTTTGCTTTAAGGTAATCAGCGAGAATCTTGGGGCTAAAGCCGGTTTGTGAAGTGGGGTCACTCTCCCGCAGGGGGCCGGCGTCTGAAATGAGCAACATGATGCGGGAGCCAAATTGCTCCCAGTTCAAACTATCCACCGCAGCCTTCACTCCGGCAAAAGAGTCTTCGTCAAAGGCATGTGAAGAAACCGTTGCTTCTTCAACCTTGGCAAGGGCGTCTTCCAGCTCCTTCCGCTGCTTGACTGTTTTGAAATCGCACACAACCTGGGTAGTATAGCCAAGCTTGGGGGATTTGGCGACACTGCTGCGAAATGCAACTACGGCAAAAGCGAACTTTTCGCCGTTGGGATTTTTTTCCAGTTCATCATAAATATTACGAATTAGTTTGAGGGTTTGGTCAATATACGGTTTCATGGAGATTGTGGTGTCAATGACGAACACAAATCCTGAGCGCAGCTTTGGCGAGCTAGGGTCAGCCCCTGCCCCGGCGCTATCCTTGGCACCGCTCTGGTTGCCGCCAAGACCGGAATCAATGGAGGCGACTTGCAGCAGTTTGGTTTTATCGCCAAACTGGGTATCAATATTGAGTACAGGTAAAAGATAGAAATTTTTTGTGGAAACAGCGCCATCAGAAGGTTCTGTCGCTATAACCGGGAAATTAGCGGGCGGATCGGTTTTTTTTGCAAGCACATCGGCGTACTGTTGCATTTTTGTAGCAAGCTGCTCGTCCACACAGGTTTTTACAAGCTCATCATGCTCACGAAAAAAAAGCGTGGGTGCGCGGCCCATACGGTCAGTAAAGACCATGGTAATGGCCTGGGGCCAGACCGTAGTGGCGGAGGCATCCAGCCAGCCGTCAGCCTTGCTGGCAGAGACACCTACCTCAACGCGATTATCTTTTCGCGCGTAAACGTAGAACGCCGTGAAGGTTTTTACCTTATCTTTCACAACAGCGGCAGTTTGCGCCGGGCCGTCATAAAGTTTTGCTCCGGGGTGAGATACAACCCGCTGGTACAAGGTTTTTTTGCCGGGAAGCAGCTCAGGGTGTCTGGCCTCCGCCGCGTAAGCCCAACTGCTGGAAAGAGCGCCTCCAAGAAGAACAAAGGCAGTCACCAAGAGAGCCAGGAGAACAGATTTAACTATGGAGTGAGTATGCATAAAGGGCACCTTATTTTGTTTCGTCTGCAATTTTCTGTATCCAGCCTAAGGCCTCTCTATTGCCTTTGGTCGCTTGCTGTTCCATCCATAGCTTGAGGCCCTGCATGGCCTTTGCCGCTTCAGGCAGGGTAGGCGCGACTTTGGCATAGTATTTCCAGGCTTCTGCGCCGTTCTTTTTAATGCTGCCCCACGCAGCCTGGGCCGGGTCAACACTTTGCGCCAGCAATAAATGCGCCTGAAGGTTTCCTTCGTCTGCCGCAAAAGACCAGAGGCGATACAGTGCGTCCTGATCTTCCGCTGTTGCCTGCGGAAGCTTGCTCCCTAACTCCATAGCGCTTTGTGCTGTGGGGGAGCCGGAGAAAAATTGCCGCACCTGCTCACGAGGGGACAGGGGAACAGACTGGGGCTTGGCAGGCTCAGCAGTTTCTTTTTTGGGCTCAACCGGCTGCGGTGTATCTTCTTTTTTTGGTTCAACCGGCTGGGATGCATCTTCTTTTTTGGGTTCAATCGGCTGCGGTGTATCTTCTTTTTTTGATTCCGCTGTAAGAGGGGCTTTCGCATCTTTGGTCATGGCCCACCATGCTCCGCCCCCTGCCAAGGCAAGTATAAGAACCGCCGCAAGGATAAAAGGCAGCTTGCTTTTTCCCTCTGGGGCAGGGGCAGGCATTGCCGTTGGAAGAGGATCCGGCAGAACAGGCTCCGCTACAGGAGGAGAGAGAGGCACCTCCGGTGGTGCGGTCATTGTGGGCTGGATTTTTGGCACATCGCCGGAAACCCTGCCTGCTCCGGTCATGAGGGTTTGGTTTAAATCGGTGATAGCCATGACCGCATGCTGGACATTCTGGTCTGCCCCTTGTAACGCGATGCGGTAATTTTCGTTGGCAGACAGCCTGTCCACGATATCCGGGCCTATGTGCAAAGCCAGTTCGTCGCCATTGAATGTATAAGCTTCGGCTTCCATGAAGTCTTCGGAGTTTTGCCAGTCGCTGCGCCCGAGATAGGTGTGGTCAGTGCTGCGGCACAGACTAAACCGCCAGTTGCCTACAGAGGGATCCGTAATCTCGGTGAGGAGGAGACGGGCATAGCCCCGGCCTCGCTCCAAGTCGTTTTTAAATGCCGCTTTCACATATCCTCCGACCATGAAAAGTGTGTATAATTTCTAAGAAAACGCTGATGAACTCGTTTTGGGGGCTACCGCTCACCTGTCGAGTTATGCCACGCGCTTTATTATTTCACCCAGTTTTGCATTTTGCTCACGGTTGATGAGTTGTCCACCATCAAAGTCTACATTATCCTGCATCAAGGTATGTAGAGCACGCAGCCAGTCCATGAACCAGCTTTTTTCAAAGGAGCCCTGCATTTCGGGCAACATGGGAAATCCTTCCGGGTGCGGAGGTGGGGTGAACAGGGTGATGCTGTTGCCGCCCATGAAGACGGTGCGTTCTTCTTTTGTGCAGGTGCGGGGGCTGCGCCCCAGCCAATCCACATAACTGTTAAGAATGGAAGCTGCCATGCCCACCTGCTGCCAGACAATGCGTTCTTTGGAAGTGTTGGAGTAGGCGGCAACTTCACGCAGGGCTGCTTCCATTTCTGTCCGCAGTTTGAGACGTGCGAAGCCAAGGACAAGTTCAGCAATGAACTTTGAAAACTCTTGGGGGGGGAAGTTGTAAAACCTTTGAATGGCCGGGGTATCTGCAAGTTCTTGCAGCCGACTGCACCAGTGGCTTTCAATAAGAGCTACAAAATACTGGGCCTCATCCTTTGGGCGGGCTGGAGCAAGGGGCTGCGTAGGGGCTGCTGTGGAAGAAGCAGAAGGAGCCTGGGTATCGCCAAACAGCTCTGATAGAATATCATCCGTAGCCGTGCTGCAACCGATACTGACCTGAGGCGTATTATGGGATTCTTCTTCCGATTCAAGGAAACGGCGCCGGGCTTCAAAATAGAGATCATACAACTCGTGATCGCGCACTGAGAGCCGGTGAATGAATTCGCCCATTGTCTGGTTTTGCAACATGGATGCGAAGATCTGCCCGAAGGTACGGCTGAGCTGTTCTTTCTGCCTGCGCTCTTCTGCTTTATCATCGGTTTTGTAGAAAGCCTTAAGGCGCAGGGCCAGCCTGTCGCAGCGTTCTGCCAGTGTGGTTTCTATCTGCCCCTGTTTAATTTGCGGGTTGCATAAAGGCCGTAGACAATCACGAATGCGAGCTATGCCTCCGTCATTCAGACGCATGGCTGCATCCCAGGACTCGCGGGGATTTTTGAAGTGAGCAGCTACTTTTGAGCTATTCATGAAGGCCGCTGCCAGAGAATCTACATAACCTTGCTGATCTGCGCGTATGTCCTTTTCACGCCCATTCTCGTCATATTCCAAAATGGCATCAAAGCGAAAATTGGGGTTGCGCAGCAGAAAGAGGTTATTGAAAGCCTCTGTGCCGTCCCAGACGCGGGGCCAGTCGTGCTGCTTGCCAAAAAAATCCAGTAACGAAGCGTGCAGACGGTTATCCCAGCGGGTTTCAACACTGGGGGCACCTTTTTTCTGTTCAAATTCCATATCGAATTTGGTGAGTACAAAATACAGTGCAACGGGCTTGTCGCGCCGTGATTCTGGTCGTTCTCCGTGGGTAGATGTCACCCAGTCATTGATAACGCCGGGTAAGTCCTGCACTTCCTGATTGCTTGGCCCAATGCAGAGCAGCATGCTGGTAAGCTCGCGCTCGACGCAATAACGCTGGAAAAGATACGCCACTTTACCGCGCAGAAACAGTTCTTTCAGCATTCCGGTTTTTTCAAGCTCCCGGCGCACATCGTTGAACTTGTATCGCGAGCGGTAGCCAGGAAAGTCCAGCAAATCCGTATGTTCAAAATAATCATCCGGCTTTTCGTTCATTACAATAGTCAATTCTGCTGTCAGCGCTGTAACCAAGGCGCGGGGCAGGTTGACCGCTTCTGTGTGCAGGGTACGGATACGAAGTTCTGGGCCTGTTGCGTTTTCTCCCAGCCCTGCCAGCATGGCAACGTCGATAATGCTTTCGGAACGGGGGATCAGAGCATCCAAAGGACAAAACGCCTCCGGAGCAAAATTGAGCTTTTCCAGGGCGCGCAGCAAAAGGCGTAGCAAATCTGTAAACGGCTGCACCTTATCCCAAATGAGACTGTACAGGGCAATTCTATCCTCAAGGGCCAGAAAGGGCCCCAGTTCAAAGGCGCGCTTCCAGTAGGCACAGCGATCCAGTTCCTGTATTCGGGTTTTTGCCTGAAAGTCCTTCACCAGATATTCGCGCAAATCTTCAAGCGCGTCCATGTCGATATGGGCGCTGCCTTGAGCTTTGCGGGCTTGCAATTCGTCCAAGGCTTGCGTAATCACAGCCGCGTCGGGAATTTCTTTATGTTCGCAGTCTGCGTAGTAGGTATTGGCAATGATTTTTACCAAATCTGTTTCCGTAAGCAGCTTTATCTGTACGGGAAAGCCGTCAGGCAGGGAGGTAGGGCGAGTCATGGTGAAGCGGGTTACGAGCCCTGTGGACTCTTTTCCCCCTTCCGGATTTATTTCACTAATGAAATCTCGCGTTTCACTGCCAAACAGGGCGGGCAGACCGCCGTTGGCATCTCTGGCCAGAGCGGAAATGAGGTACGATTTACCCGCCTGGCTCGGCCCAAAGACACCTACGCACGTTTTGCGGTTGGCAGCTCGTGCGCACTGTCTGAAGATGCGCCCAGAGCGGCGAAGCTCCGCCTGAAGGCCTTCCTGATCACCGCGTACCAGATCTGCGTTTTCACGCACCCAGACAGAGGCCTCATGGGTGGCATCCGCTAGCTGTATACAATATTCATTCAAATTTTTCTGTGTTTGCTGCATGTTGTGCTGCTCCATCAAAGAATAATGCCAGTATCGAGCCATACGCCTTCATCAAGGGGCAGGGTTTGGAGTCTGATCTCCATATCACCTGTTTTCACCGGATTACCAAAACGATCGGTAATTTCTTCAATCTTGAATTCCCCTTCGTCACGTTCCATGCCGTCGGACTTTCCTGCGAACTCATCTTCTTCCAGTTCCTGAACATGGAGCGAGAGGCGGATGGTAAAGGGGATTTTATCCGAGGCTGCATTGCGTACATCTTCACGGGCAAAATCAATGAGATAAAACCGGGTTGTTGTCCACCGTTCTACGTCCAACAGTCGAAAGCCCACGGCAATGGGCCCGGCAAAGGTAACATCACGGTAGTAGGTTTTTTCTTCTTTGGACGTAACATCCACCTCAAACCAGACCTTGGGCTTTTTGATCTGACCATTCGTATCCATTTCGCCTATAAAGCGTGCTGTGGATGTAGGAATGAGCGCGGAGGGATCAAAGGAAAATCCTTCAAGGTGTCCTTCCGCCAGAGAGCAAAGAATCGCGCCGACAACCACGGTGGTTTTAGGGTCGGTAATAGCCCCGCACGCATCAGCAAAGGGGTACCAATTGTCCACACGGTATTCACCCATGGGAAGAATACGGTCGGGCGGCACCGGCAGCTTTGCATACACTGAGGAGACGATGGCCCGCCAGCGACTTGGGCGACCGGTAAGCAGCAGCATATCACAGTCGTAACGCTGCACCACTTCACACAGGTTTGACAAAACGCCAGATATGGTTTCGCGAATCACAGTATCTATCTTTTGCGGACTGATGCGTACCTGGGTGTCCATAAGGCTAAATGTAGTATTTCCTGCGGCGCGGTGCGCTGCTGATTCCACATAGCTGATGACGGTTGCGCTTGGCGAAGTTTTAGGCGTGAAAGGCCACACGGTTTCCTGTTGCTCTGTCTGGGCGGTTTCAAAAAAATCCCTCAGGCTACAGGTCAGGCTTCCTTCTCCCGAAAGCGAGTTTACTTTTTCATAAGCACTCAAGATGCACAGGGCCGCCGGCATGAGAAGCTGGCGGGCGCACTGAGCGCGGCGGTTGCGGCTTTCTTGCGAGCTGTCCATAACGTCACGCCCAAAGAGCGTGTTTACGAGCTTTTCGCTGTATGCCACTCCGGCGGCAGCCATGGCGGAACTGATGCTGGGCAGCAGGATGGATTTGATGATATCACGCAGGATATTATCGCCAGCAATGTTGAACCCGTCTCGCAGTTCAAGGTGCGGACGCATGCGTGAAGAGGCGCTTTGCTCACTCTCAAGTACAAAGGTAGTAATGGAGAGATCTGTTGTGCCGCCACCAACGTCTATGGTGGCAATGCGGATGCTGGGTAGGTTGCCGTGCTCAGGTCTTTTTGCTCCTGCAATTTTACACAAGCTATAGGCATCACCCTGGAATTTCTTTGTTATTTCATTGTAAAT
>JAVBJS010000004.1:0-5766 GCA_031546885.1 Desulfovibrio sp. | reverse complement strand
CCTTTTCCCCTAAACTTTTTACATTATCGGATCATTCCAACCAGAGCAAATAGCAGATAAAATAAGCTAAGGAGTCCCACACAAATTTACTGAACAGCAGGCATAAGAAACACCGCCGGATTCACGCTATCACCCAAGACAGAAAAAGAGTAGTGCAAATGCGGCCCCGTCACTCGCCCGGTACTTCCTATAAGTCCCAGAATATCTCCGGCAGTTATGCTCTGCCCCGCAGTTACCTTGAAGGCCGACAGATGCAAATATAAGGAAAAAACCCCAAGCCCGTGATCAATAACCACTGTATTGCCACCATAGTACTGTTCTTCAGCCAAAACAACTGTGCCGGAAGCCACTGCTTTTATCGGATCACCTTTTTCTCCATCAAAATCAAGACCCTTATGCGGATTACGCTCTTTTCCATTAAAAACACGGCGTAAACCAAATTCACTGGTAATGCCCCCAGGAGATGGGCGTAACATTTGAGTACTCCAATATTTTACGGGAGTAACGCCAGAAAGAGCCACCTTCATGGCGGCACGATCTCGCTTAATCTGATCCTGCACAGCTTGCGGCGGATCAACATACTTGCGGTCAACCTTCAGAGATTGCACGGGAAAGGCGCGTGTGACCACAGGAACTTGGGCATACATGGTTTCTGTATGCGTCTCCCACTCTGAAACAATGGTCAGCGGAAGCATTTTAGCTTTTGCATCCAATGGAACGGCAAAGGCCATCTCGCTCACAGGCAAAATATTGTTGGTCGGCGCTACGGTCAGAGTCTTGTTACGCCAGGTCACCTTGACCTGCTTCAACCCCTTACCCGCAAGTCGCACAATAAAAGGATCGCCCACCACCACCTGAGGGGGCACATAAAGCTCAAATCCCTCCTCCGGCTGCACTTTATTGACATCTCTCCCAACACTTTGCAAAAGCTGCATAAGCGGCTGAGGCGAACCTGACCTTACAGAAGCAGCCACATCATAAGCAGGATCAAGCGACCCTGCTGCCTGCTCCTTTTCCTGCTCTGCTCCCTTGCTCTTTGTGCTTTTTTGCGCCGCAAACGAATACCCCCCAAAGAACACGCCAACAGCAAGGGCCAACGCCAAAATACAAAAACTTCTCCCCCAATATTTCACGATATACTCCTCCTTCGAGTTCGTTGCACAATACGAGATCGTTGCACAATGAAACGAACCCTATTTAGTTGCCTTTAAAAAGTCTTTTAAAAACCCTTAAAAACCGAATACCAAGAGAAGACATAATTTTTATCGAATGATTTCAAAGCAGAAGCTGCTTTGAAATAAAGGCACGCCGCGCTGCTCGCTTGCGGGCGTCTGCTGGCGCATCCGCAGAGGCCATTGTGCAATGGCCTCCCTTCAAGATAATTGCGCAAAAATTATGATCGATTAAACATAGTAAATATTATACATTTCGTATCAAGTAGAAACCGTTTGCAATGGCCTCGATTGCAGATCAGGAAGGTGGGGGTCTGGGGGAGGGAAACTCAAGGGGATCATCCCCCAGTAAATTCACAAAATAGTATCTACGCGAGCAGAGAATTCCCCATCATGTACCGTTATAGTAACGACATCCCCCGCCCCAACCATGTCTTTCCGTTTAACAAAATGCCCATCCCGGCGCCGCACAAGGGCATAACCCCGTTCAAGCGGCGCATGCGGATTTGCAGCATCAAGCCGCAAAAGAAGACGATCAAGCTCATGCATTGCCCGCGCAAAGCCCGCTTCATACTGGGCAGCCAGCCGATACTCCAGCCCTTCCAGTCTAGCAACAGAACGGGGCAAGGATGCGGGAGTCCGCTGAAGAAAATTTTGCACGTCCTCTATCTTGGCAAGCCTGTTTTCCACCCTGCGCATGGCAAGGCGAGACACTCGCTCGGTCACCGCAGTAAGCTGCTCCTGCCACCTTTCGAACAATCGCTGAGGTGAATGCCACTGTAACCCCTTTTTTACATATAAGTACGCGCCCGCTTTTTTTTCAACACTTTGCCTTCCCGCACGGGCGAGGGCTTTACGCAATCCTTCGAGGCGTAAAAACAGTTCTTCGCGCTCCGGCCACAGCAACTGGGCAGCATGGGTAGGCGTAGCTGCACGCACATCTGCAACCATATCTGCCAGCGAAAAATCCACTTCATGCCCTATTCCCGCCACAACGGGAATAGTTGAAGCTGCTATGGCCCTGGCCAGCGCTTCGCTGTTAAAGGCCCATAAGTCCTCAAGAGAGCCACCCCCGCGAATGAGCACAATCGCATCCGCCCATCCTTCCGTTTGAATGCGCGCAAGCTGCCGGCATATCTGCTGTGGGGCTCCTTCGCCCTGCACCAGAGCAGGGTAAATACGAATTTGCGTGCCGCATCCCCGCTCCGTTGCTCTCCTCAAAAAATCAATAATAGCAGCACCTTGAGGAGAAGTAACAACAGCCACCCGCTGGGGATGCGGCGGAAGGGGCCGCTTACGCTCAGGGGCAAACAACCCTTCGGCACTCAGTTTTTCACGCAAACGGGTAAACTCCGCATGCAGCCGCCCAAGCCCCACGTCCTGTCCAAGCTCCACCACGATGTGATATTGTCCCCGTGGCGCGTAAACCGCAAGACGCCCCGCACAAACAAGCTCCTGCCCATTCTCCAGGGTGGAAGCAAGACTCGGGCGCGGCCCCTCCTCATAAATCTCGCCAGTCAACGGATCAAAGCGCTCACCTTTTTTCTGGTTCTGCTTAAACCACACCGCCGCAAGAGTTGCCTCTTCATCTCGCAACGAAAAATACACATGCCCGGATGCCGGGCGAGCGACATTTGTCACCTGCCCACGAACCCATACAAAAGGAAAAGCCCCTTCAAGGTTCCCTTTTATAGCCTGCGTCAATGCGCTTACGGAAAGAATATGCGAGTCATTCATACTATTATAAATCTTTATACAATCCAGCCGGCGTAGACTGTATCCTTCCAGACAGCAAAGGCGTCTGCAAAATTTTCCACAGGTAGTTCAGTCTTATGCCCGGTGCGGCGATCCTTTGCTTCCACAATACCCCGCGCAAGACTCTTTGCCCCTACAACCAACTGAATAGGCGCACCTATCAAGTCGGCATCCTTGAATTTACTGCCCGGGCGTTCTTCCCGGTCATCCAAAAGCACATCCAGCCCCTTGCCCTGCAAGAAAGTATACAGTTCATCCGCCTTTGCGCACACCTCTGCCGAAGTAATATCCAGATTCATCAGCACCACTTCAAAGGGAGCCACAGGAGGAGGAAAGATAGTGCCGTACTCGTCATGATTTTGCTCGATACAGGCAGCCACAACCCGCGTTACTCCAATGCCGTAGCATCCCATAATAATAGGCTGCTCTTCACCTTTTTCATCCACAAAGGTTGCATTCATAGCCTCGGAATACTTGGTTCCAAGCTTGAACACATGGCCAACCTCAATACCGCGCATGGTCTCAAGGAGACCCCGGCAACGCGGGCAGCAGTCCCCGGCCGCCACGTTGCGCACATCCGCATACCCCTGCACCATAGCGTCGCGACCGAGGCTAACATCAACGATATGGGCATCGGCTTTGTTTGCGCCAACCACCCAGCCCTCCCGCGTCAAAAGCTCATAGTCGGCAATAATGGGGAGCTCAAGCCTCACCGGCCCTGCAAATCCCACCGGAGAGCCCGTCCATTCCCGTACCTGCTCAGGAGAAGCCAAACGCACAGTCTCAGCCTTCAGATAATTCTTCAGCTTAATCTCATTCAAATCCCGGTCACCCCGCACAAGCACCAGAACCGGCTTGCCATCCGCTTCCACCACCAGGGTTTTCACTATCAATTCCGGGGAAACACCTAAAAAAACAGCCACATCTGCAACGCTATGCTTGCCGGGAGTGGAAACCTCCCGCATGGCAGGCGGCACAGTTGCGTCTTTTGCAGCAGGAGGTTGCAGTTCAGCCCGCTCCACGTTTGCCGCATAGTCACAGGCCTGACACGAGACAATGGTGTCTTCTCCGGTTTGCGCAAGCACCATAAATTCATGTGAAAAATTTCCGCCGATGGAGCCGGAATCCGCCTCAACAGCCTTGAATTTCAGGGAAAGACGAGAAAAAATCCGTTTGTACGCCTCGTACATGCCCTTATAGCTTATATCCGCGCCTGCATCATCCCGGTCAAAGGAATAGGCATCTTTCATAATAAATTCCCGTCCGCGCATAAGCCCGAACCGCGGGCGAATCTCATCCCGAAACTTTGTCTGCATTTGATACAGCGAAAGCGGCAGCCGCCGGTACGAACGCACCTCACCACGAATCAAATCCGTAATCACTTCTTCATGCGAGGGGCCAAGGCAACATTCGCGCTCATGCCTGTCCAAAAAGCGCAACAGCTCTTTCCCATACTGCTCCCACCGGCCTGACTCCTTCCAGAGATCACCCGGCTGCACAGCAGGCAAACGCAATTCAAGGGAACCAGCAGCATCCATTTCCTGGCGCACAATTTCCTCAACCTTGCGGATAGCTTTCCAGCCCAAAGGCAAATAACTATACACTCCTGCCGTGAGCCGCCGAATCATACCAGCGCGGATAAGCATTTTATGACTTATGACTTCCGCATCTGAGGGGGCTTCTTTCAATGTAGGAATGTAGTATCGGCTCCAACGCATAAGGTACCTCGTAATAACTATTTAAAGTAATCAATGTTTGCTCTTGCACTCGACTCAAACGGAAACGTCTTTTAGGCTTACCGTCCCAGCCTTTTCATTTTATATCACACTAAAATAACTGGGGATTGCAAAGAGAGGTTCCCCCCTATGCCGGTGAGACGTGGGAAAGACAGCGCCTCTCTAAAAAATCCTTGCCTAATTCATTAAATAGTGTCGTCAAATAGGTTCTTTTGCCCTCTGCCAGCGTCAGAAAAACTTTTTATTCCGGTCGCGTACCAAAGAGTACACTCCCTTCATAAAAAATGTTTCTTCCTTGGCAGAGAAAAAAATATCTGCATTTGACGACACTATCTAACGCTCCTCTAAAAATATTGAAATTTCTTCCATAAGCGCAGCAAGCAAAACAGCTTGGTCGCCTGTAACTGTACGTACAATTTTCCCTTTTCGGAACAGTGTCCCCTTGCCTCTCCCCCCGGCTATGCCAATATCCGCCTCGCGGGCTTCACCCGGCCCATTGACAACGCAGCCCATCACAGCCACCGTAAATGTTGCGGGAATATCACGCAAGCGATCTTCCACAGCTTCTGCAAGGCGAATCAAGTCTATTTCCGTGCGCCCGCAGGTGGGGCAGGAGATAATCTCTGGCCCATGCCGACGAAGGCCCAAAGCCGCAAGAATATGCCAGGCAACCTCAACCTCGCGCATCGGATCATGCGTCAGCGAGACACGCAGAGTATCCCCAAGCCCTTCCGCCAGAAGCAGCCCTATACCTACGGCCGACTTGACAGCCCCCCGCAGCAAGGTGCCTGCCTCGGTAATGCCCACATGAAAGGGATAGTCACATTCTTTTGCCAGCAACCGATACGCTGCCAGGGTGTCCGGAACAGAGGATGATTTCAGCGAAATTTTAATGGCGTCAAACCCGCGGTCTTCCAGCATGCGCACATGCCCCATAGCACTTTTCACCATGGCCTCGGGTGTTGCCCCACCGTGGCGGGTGAAAATATCCTTCTCAAGGGATCCACCGTTCACGCCAATGCGAATGCTGGCCTTGTGTGCTTTGGCAGCATCCACCACAGCATCCACATGAGCTTTGCCGCCGATATTGCCGGGATTAATCC
>JAVBJS010000169.1:0-11585 GCA_031546885.1 Desulfovibrio sp. | reverse complement strand
TGGGGATGAAACTCTTTTGAGAAAGATTCTGGGTGAGGGAACCCCAAGGGAGTGAATCCCGTGAGTCTCCCTCCCCCAGACCCCCTCCCTCCTGATCCACAATAAGAATACCTATCAAAATTTTACAATAAACCTCAATCTTTCTATAAGGAGACCCCAATGGCCCTTGAAACAACCATTGTTAATGTACCGCTTAAACATGTTATCGGCATGAAAGTACGCACCACCCTTGATAAGGCAGAAGCAAACTGCCCTGCCATCTGGCAAAAATTTGCCGCTCGCTTTAATGAGCTCTCTCCGCTTGGCGACCAGTCCTATGGTGTTTCCTTTGCTGCTTCTGAAGATACCATAGATTATTGGGCCTGCGTTGAGGTTGCCCCGGAAGCTCAATTGCCGGAAGGTATGGAGCGCACCACCATCCCCGCAGGGCTCTATGCAAGCTGCACAGCACCCAGTATCAAAAACATTGCTTCTGTGTATGCATGGCTTTACTACGAGTGGGAACGCTCCCAATCTGAGTATCTCCTGGATAGAGATGCTCCCTGCTTTGAGGCCTACCGCTCTGATTGGCAGGAAACCAGTTCTCTGGATATTCTGGCCCCCGTAAAAAAACGCTAGATAGTGTCGTCAAATGCAGATATTTTGTTCTCTGCCAGTGTACTCTTTGGTATTCGACCGGAATAAAAAGTTTTTCTGACGCTGGCAGAGGGCAAAAGAACCTATTTGACGACACGACTTAGAACTTATCCATAAATAAGGAGAGCGTGTGGCAAGAGCAAGGAAAATGGTTTTTTTTGCGGAGGGAGTGGACTCTTATGTCCTCGACCCAGAGCAAAAAAGGCATTTGACGCAGCTATTGACCGCGAACATCCTTATTTATGGATAAGTTCTTAGGGTGAGGGGGAAAACCTCCCTTTAAAAAAGGTTCCCCCCTTTCCCCTGCTATTTCAACTACGACAAGGCACTTTTTCCTGTCAGGCGTTCGCATTCTCCCAACAGCTCATCAATGATAGTTGGATCAGCCAAGGTAGTTAAGTCACCCAGCTCATCCACATTTCCTGTTACTATCTTGCGAAGTACGCGGCGCATAATTTTACCTGAGCGCGTTTTGGGAAGTCCATCAGTAAACTGAATGAACTCTGGCGTAGCGATGGGCCCAATTTCCTTACGCACCCACTTACGCAAATCTGCCCGCAAATTTTCTGTGGGCTTTTCTTCGGCCTTAAGATGGACAAAGGCATAAATCGCTTCACCTTTAACATCATGGGGCATGCCCACAACAGACGATTCTGCCACTGCGGGGTGTGCATTGAAGGCGGCTTCCATTTCTGCAGTACTGAAGCGATGCCCGGAAACGTTGATAACATCATCAAGCCGGCCTAATAGCCAATAGTACCCCTCGGCATCACGGCGTGCGCCATCACCTGAAAGATAGCAACCTGGAAAACGGGAAAAATAGTTTTCCTTGAATTTCCCTGGATCGCCAAATACTCCCGCCATCATGCCAGGCCATGGATGCTTGATAACAAGATACCCCTCCTCATCAACCTGTGCGGGGCTGCCATTTTCCTTGAGAATATCAACGGCAATGCCGGGCAAAGGCAGGGCTGCCGAGCCTGGCTTGAGGGGCGTTGCATACGGCAAGGGGCTGATCATGATGCCCCCTGTCTCTGTTTGCCACCATGTATCCACAAGGGGAAGCTTGCCCGCGCCTATTTTATTGCGATACCATGTCCAGGTTTCAGGCCCTATGGGTTCTCCCACACTACCAAGAATACGTAGGGAAGAAAGGTCATAGCGCTCCAGCCATTCATCACCCTCGCGGATGAGGGTACGAATGGCGGTGGGAGCCGTATAGAACGTATTAACGCGGTATTTTTCCACAATCTGCCAGTATCTGTCTGGGTCAGGCCAGCGCGGGCCACCTTCAAACATGATAGTGGTGCCCCCCAGAAGTAACGGGCCGTATACCGCATAGGTGTGCCCGGTTATCCAGCCGATATCCGCTGTGCACCAGTGTACGTCTTCTTCCCGCCAGTCAAAAACAAGCTGGGTTGAATGGGCTGCATAGGTTAAATAGCCGCCAGTGCTGTGCATGATGCCCTTAGGCTTGCCTGTGCTGCCACTGGTGTAAAGCAAAAACAGCGTATCTTCAGATGACATCTGCACACACGGAATATTGGCGTCAAGGGAATGATCTGCCATTACATCGCGCCACCAAATATCACGCCGCTCACGCATGGTGGTTGGCATATTGGTGCGGTTCACCACAATAACTCTTCGTACAGAGGGGCAATCTTTAAGCGCTTCATCCATATTGGATTTGAGCGGCATAATGCGTCCTGCCCGGAACATACCATCTGCGGTAATGACTATTTTTGCATCAGAATCCTGCACACGACTTTGCACGCTGCCCGTTGAAAATCCAGCAAAAACAAATACGTGAATAGCGCCAATGCGCGCACAAGCTAGCATGGATACAACCATTTCCGGAATCATGGGCAGATAAATAACCACGCGGTCGCCCTTGCGCACTCCCAATTTTTTCAGGGCACTGGCAAAACGGCACACCCGGTCATACAGCATCTGATATGTCCAAACGCGCACATCATCTTCAGGATCCCCTTGCCAAATAAGGGCTACCTTATTGCGGCGCTTACCGCTGATGTGCCTGTCAAGGCAGTTGTATGCCGCATTCAGCTTTCCACCCTGAAACCACTCCACTTTGGGTTTATCGGTAAAATCGTAATCCAGCACTTTTTCCCAAGGTTTAAACCAGTTCAGTAACTTTGCTCGCTCTGCCCAGAATTTTTCAGGATTTTCAAGCGCCCTGGCATGCATGGCTTCATACTCTGCCATATTTTTTACATGCGCCTTTGTAACTCCTTCCTGCGGCGGCTGGTGACAAGCACCTTCCTTATAAACCTTTTTTCCACTTTTTTTTCTCCCACTTTCCTCAGTCATATCTGCTCCTTATAAAAAGTGTCAAGGAAGGCCTATCAATGGCTTTCCGTCATAAAGTGGTTTTCGATATACCGCCACGGGAACAAACTCCCATTAGATTTTTCAATGAAATGATATAATATGTCAAGATAGGACTTGCAGTGTACACGTTTTCATGTAAATTTTTTACAAATAATTAACAGCATAGCAACTGTTATATTCTTCGCCATGGATAAATTCTAAGAACTTATCCATAAATAAGGATGTTCGCGGTCAATAGCTGCGTCAAATGCCTTTTTTTGCTCTGGGTCGAGGACATAAGAGTCCACTCCCTCCGCAAAAAAACCATTTTCCTTGCTCTTGCCACACGCTCTCCTTATTTGAGAGCGTTGCACAATACAACGAACCCTATTTAGTTGTATTTAAAAAGTCTTTTAAAGGCCCTTAAAAACCGAACACCAAGAGAAGGCATAATTTTTATCGAATGATTTCAAAGCAGAAGCTGCTTTGAAATAAAGGCACGCTGCGCTGTCCGCTTGCGGGCACCTGCTGCACAGTTGCCAGAGGCCATTGTGCAATGGCCTCTATTTATGGATAAATTCTAAGTTCTTAAAACGCAAAAAAGCCGAAGCCCTGCACATTAGGGGCCTTCGGCTTTTTTGCAATATTGTTGCGGGGCTGCTTCAGTCTTTCGCCCCTGTCGGAGGCTGAGCCTTACATTTCACGACCCAACTTTTCAGCACGTTCAAGAGCGCCTGTTTCCCTGATTTCCCCTTTCTCAGAAACGCCGGGGGCGAGCAGTATGCCCCTGTCTGTCAGCTCCAGATATTTGCCTATCTCTTTGTACGTTAGTACAGCACCGGAAAAAGCCGATTCTTCCGATATTCCGGCGCACATCAGCAAGACGCTTTCCTTAATTTTAAGCTTGCCCAGCCCCTTTGGTACAGTGTACGCATACACTTTATCCAACGCGGCTTTCAAGTGCGTACTAAACGTAAACCAATACAGCGGGCTACAAAGCACCAGCATATCCGCCTGTTCAAGCAAGGGCGACAGCATGTCGAACCCGTCATCAAAAGAGCAGGCTTTCCCTTTTTTCCAGCAGGTGCCACAGGCAATACAGCCTTCAACGCGGTTCACCGCGCTAGCAAACGACACAACCTCATGACCCGCAGCGCGTGCGCCCTTCATAAATGCTTCCGCTAAAAGATTGCTGTTTCCACCCTTGCGCGGGCTGCCTGTAATGACCAAAATATTCTTTGCCATATCCGAAATCTCCTTGAATTGTAAAAAGCCTTTTCCCAGTTGTACCCGGCACTTCCCAACGAACTGCCTTAGAACTTATCCATAAATAAGGAGAGCGTGTAGCAAAAGCAAGGAAAATGGTTTTTTTGCGGAGGGAGTGGACTCTTATGTCCTCGACTCAGAGCAAAAAAGGCATTTGACGCAGCTATTGACCGCGAACATCCTTATTTATGGCTAAGTTCTTAGCTGATTTTTCCTTTTAACTGATTGTATACCAAAAACGTATATTTGTGAGAAGTACGCACATGCATTACTGCTACTTACATTGAGGAAAGTATGAACAAAACAATCTGCGAGTTTAGTCCCACAGGTGTTGCGATTGAAGATACGGGCTTCGGCTACACACTTTCGCTGATCGGCGGCAAGTACAAGATGATCATTCTCTACTGGCTGGGAGTGCATAAGCCGGTTATCCGTTTCAATGAATTGAGAAATTACATTGGCTCCATTTCGTATAAAACCTTGAGCCTTAACCTCAAGGAGCTTGAGGCCGACCAGCTGGTCATACGCCAGCAGTATCTCCAGGTTCCTCCCAGAGTGGAGTACTCTCTTTCAGAAAGAGGTAAATCTTTGATTCCTGTTCTGAACGTGATGTGCAAATGGGGACAAGAGAACGGCTCGATTTCCCCTGCACGAAGGTGTGACCTGTAAATACTCTAAAAATTTGTCTGTTTATAAATCAGCATAAAAAACGATCTTCTTGCAGTCACTTTCTGGCCGCAAGAAGAATATTGCGAACGCCTTATTTCTCGTGTACATAACCTGTCTGATATCTGAGCATGCAATTGGTGCATGCTTATTTTCTATTATTGCCTATTATCAGGAGATACCCCATGCGGCATTATTTTTTACTTGGCCTTTTGGCCTGCATGCTGCTCTTACCTCAAAACGCCTTTGCAAAACCGGAGCCGACCATGATTGAACTGCATACCAGTAAAGGCCTTATTGTTGTAGAGCTGGATAACGACAAAGCCCCCGTCACCGCAGCCAATTTTAAAAAGTATGTGGAAGACGGCTTTTATGACGGCACCATTTTTCATCGCGTCATTGCCAACTTCATGATTCAGGGCGGCGGCATGACTCCAGATATGAAAGAAAAGACAACCCGCGGCGCCATTAAAAATGAAGCGGATAACGGCCTCAGCAACAGCAAGTACACCTTGGCCATGGCTCGCACCAACGATCCACAGTCCGCCACTGCACAGTTTTTCATCAATGTCAAAGACAACCCTTTCCTGAATCACACCGGAACCACCACCAGCGGTTGGGGCTATTGCGTTTTTGGTAAGGTTGTTGAAGGTATGGATGTTGTTGATGCTATCAAGGGCGTAAAAACAGGCCGTTCCGGCTTTCACGACGACGTTCCCACAGAGCCTGTGACCATCACCAAGGCTGTTGTACGCAAATAACTATCTGCTCTGGGAACTGTATTCCCTTGCACGGCCAAGGCCCAGCCCAAGCGGCAAAATTATGCAGACACGCATATCAATGTGCATCAGGCTCTCATACAGCCCCATGCCACTGAAAATGGATTCCCTCAAGTAAGGCTAGCTTCCCCCCCCTGCTGAAAATTCATGGGGGTTTACAAATTCCCAGGCGCAGTATAAAGACGGCAAAGAATCATCATAATTTAAGGAGCATTCCTCATGGCACAGAAAAGAATCGAACGCGCAAAAGAACTTGACCGTAGACGCAAGCGCCGCGAAACCCGTTTAAAGCAGCGCATTAAAGAAGCAAAAGCCGCTGCGGCCAAAGCGTAATCGGTATACTCTGCGCACCATCGGTTACATATTGACAAGAGACATCTGCTGCCTATTTAACAGGTAGTTATTTTTATTGTCTGATACAATATTCCGATTGTTTAAATGCGCACGCGGGTATTCCATACCCAAGGCCGTGCTGCGTATGGAGAAGCAAAATGCCCATATATGAATATCGTTGCACTGAGTGCCAACAAGTTTTTGAAGAATGGATCAAACAGGTAGAAGCGGATACTGCACAGCATGCCTGCCCTATCTGTAGAGGAACAGCAAAGCGGATCATGTCCAATACCTCTTTTGCCCTTAAGGGTACAGGCTGGTATACGACTGATTATGGATCGCGCAAAAATGATCCAAGCGAATCACCAAAGTCTGATCCGGGTGTTTCCGCCACTTCGCCCAGCCCTGCTGTGGAAGCTGCGCCTGCAGCTGCACCTGTAGGGCCACCCCCAGTGGCATAATACTTAAGGCGGTCACTGACCGCCTTTTTAACTTCAACCCCCCCTGACAATACCATGATAGAACGCTACACACGCCCACAAATGGGTGATCTTTGGACGTTACAGCGACGCCTAGATGTATGGCTGGAAGTGGAATTAGCTATTTGTGAAGCCTGGACAAGCCTTGGCGTCATTGATCCCCAAAGCATGGCAACCATTCGTGAGAAAGCGGCTTTTGATGTTGACCGCGTGCTTGCCATTGAGGAAGAAACGCGCCACGATGTCATTGCTTTTCTCACAGCGGTTGAAGAAAAAGTAGGGCCAGCCGCACGCTTTATTCACCTTGGCTGCACCTCATCAGACATTGTGGATACAGCAAACGCCCTTCTTTTGGTAAGAGCAGGCACACTTATTCTACAGGGTTTTGACACCCTGCTTGCCACCCTGAAAAGCATGGCCCACACCTATAAAGGGCAGCTTTGTATGGGGCGCACCCATGGCATTCATGCGGAACCCACCAGCTTCGGCCTGAAGATGGCTGGATTTTATGCAGAATTTTCCCGGCACCGTGCCCGGTTTGCAGATGCGGTGGAAGGAGTGCGTGTTGGTAAAATTTCTGGTGCAGTCGGCACATACACCATGCTGACGCCCGAGCTTGAAAAAATTGCCTGCGACTTGCTTGGCCTTGAGGTTGATCCCGTTTCCACACAAATTATTCAACGCGACCGCCATGCCCACTACTTTACGGCACTGGCCCTGGCGGCCGGTGGTGTGGAGCGCCTTTGCGTTGAGCTTCGTCACTTGCAGCGCACAGAGGTGCTGGAAGCGGAAGAAGGCTTTGCCAAAGGGCAGAAGGGTTCTTCCGCCATGCCGCACAAAAAAAATCCCATCTCTGCCGAAAATATGACCGGCCTTGCCCGGCTTGTTCGCACCAACGCCCTCGCCTCTTTGGAAAATATGGCTCTGTGGCATGAGCGAGACATTAGTCATTCTTCCGTTGAGCGTGTGATCATGCCAGACTCCACCATTCTTATGGATTACATTTTGTACCGCCTGAACGGGCTGCTCTCAAACTTGCGTATTCTACCGGAAAATATGGAGCGCAACCTTGCCGCCTCCTATGGCCTTTTCTTTTCTCAGCGTATTCTGCTGGCTCTGGTGGAAGAAGCGCATTTGCCGCGTCAAGAAGCATACTCCATTGTGCAGCGCCTTGCCATGCACAGTTGGGATAACAAAGTCCCCTTTACAGATATAGTACGTGCGGATGCAACCGTTACAGGGTATCTCTCGATGCAAACTTTGGATAAACTTTTTGATGCCGCAAGCTACCTGCAATATGAATCTGCAATTTTCAAACGTGTTTTTGAATAGTTTACATATCTTAAGCGCTCTTTTACTAGAGCGCCCAGAGAGCAAATTGTATATAATCCATGAAACTATAAACGAATAACAATGTGTTTCGCGGGCGTCCGCTTCGCAATTACCAGGCAGTTCAACATTGAAAGGCTTAGAACTTATCCATAAATAAGGATGTTCGCGGTCAATAGCTGCGTCAAATGCCTTTTTTGCTCTGGGTCGAGGACATAAGAGTCCACTCCCTCCGCAAAAAAACCTTTTTCCTTGCTCTTGCCACACGCTCTCCTTATTTATGGATAAGTTTTTACTTGCGTGGCAAACGCCCGTGTATTATTCAAACTCCCCCTGAGAGGCAGCATGTCTGATCATCTTTTAGCTCATAAAACGAAACTTGCCCGTATTTTATGTGAAAAATCATATATGGAGGGCAACTTCACCCTCACCTCCGGCAAAAAAAGCGACTATTACTTCGATTGCCGCCAAAGCTCGCTGCACCCCGAGGGCGCTCTGCTTATTGGCTCCATTTTCTATGATATGCTGCAAGGCCTGCCCGTTCAGGCAGTGGCAGGAATGACCATGGGGGCCGATCCACTGCTCACAGCCACTTCCATTATAGCAGTACAGCATGGCCTTTTTCTACCAAGTCTTATTGTACGCAAAGAAGCCAAAGGCCACGGCACAGCCCGCTCTGTGGAAGGTCTTGCCAATATTTCAGCCGGACAACAAATACTTATGCTGGAAGATGTTGTCAGCACCGGCGGTTCTGTGTTAAAGGCTTGTAAGAAAGTGGAAGAAGCGGGGCTAGTAGTACACTCTATTTTCTGCATCCTCGACAGAGAAGAAGGCGCTTCCGCGGCTTTTGCCGAGGCAGGGTACCCCATGCGAGCCATTTTTACGCGAAAAGAACTGGTAGCACTTGGCACACCACAAAGCTAGTCGTGTTGCTCCAATGCTATTGTGTTTCCGCAGAGGCTCTATTACGAAAGCGCACCTTTGAATTGGAAAAGTGTACTCTTTGGTGCTCCATAGAGGCAACAAGCGGCTGACACAAGCAGAAGGGGAAAGAGCCTGTTTGACAGCACAATCTAAGGAAGCACTGATTTAATTATAATAGCGGGGCTCGAAAGAGGCGCATAGGGTATTCCAACAACATTTGCTGAGTCCACCCTGCATCAACTTGCGCCGCCCCCCTCGCCGGGGAAACGATTTCCACAGAACCTGTGTCTGTGACCTCAGCCCCCTTTAAAAGGACAGCATGAGCTCCATCACCTTTTTTCGTTACACAGTGTCCGCTTTTACACTGCGTCAGCCGTTGTCAAATGTGTGCCCGTTGTCGCAGAAGAACCGGGGGAATAACTGCATCATAGGGGTGCAGCACCTTTTCATGCGGATGCTCAGCTTATTATTGCTTGCCTGTCTGCTTTTTACAGGCACGGCAAAAGCTGCAACAAAGCCAGCACAATCTGAAGATTTTGTTGTTCCTCCCTGGAAGGCAATTCTTTCCAACCATGATGCTGCACCGCAATATATCATAGCTGTGGATAAAAAACTTCAGCAGCTCTACATCCATAATCCTGGAAAAAACTTCAATACCGCCTCTGCTTATATATGCACAACAGGCCAGATAACAGGCGACAAGCAAAATCAAGGAGATTTAAAAACCCCTGAAGGTATTTATTTTATTGTACAGTACTTAAATACCGGCCTTGACTACACCCTGTACGGCAAAGAAGCATACACACTTAATTACCCGAACCCCATAGATAGGGTACGCCGTAAGACAGGGTATGGCATCTGGATTCATGGGCGCGGCGAGGCCATTTCTCCCCTGCAAACGCAAGGATGCGTCGCCATGAATAATACAGATCTGGAAACCATTGGCAAGCTCCTCACGCCAGGCACTCCTGTTGTTCTTTCCAGCTCTCTGGCGCCAACTGTGGCAGCCTCCATAGATGATGCGACTATCCAAACCCTTACAGCTCGCGTACTCGCCTGGAACAAAACATGGGCACAACGCTCTGCTGCTTTCTTTGATTTTTATGCCAAAGACGCATACAGTATAGCACAAAATGAATCTTTTAGTCGCTTTCAGTCACAAAAAGAACGCCTGTTTAAAAATCTTCCCTGGATTAAAACCTCTATAGGCAATGTTCAAGTACTGCAAGGCCCAGGGTACTGGGTTACTTGGTTTCACCAGCAGTATGACGCGCCAAATTTAACTACCGAAGGAGTTCGTCGCCTTTACTGGGTACAAAACTCAAAAGGTGAATTCCTCATTCACGGCATGGAATGGCTGCCTAATATGGTCACAGGCAGTATGATGGCCTCGGCAGAGCCTGCTACTCCTCCCATTGACGCAGCCCCCAAAACAGAAGAGCAAACTTTGCCCAAGGTACAGCTTGCCCTTGGTGGTAAGCCTGCGCAAAATCAGATGTCGTCATCGCCAGAAACCATTCCCACGGTGAGTTTGCCCACTGCCTCCACAATACCGGCAAAAAAGCCCATGGCACCCACTGAGATTGTAGCTATGGCACCTGCTATCGCTATGGCCATGGCAGAATCCGCTCCCGCTACCGCTATGGGCACCTCTTCCCCCCCCCCCCCCCCAGCCTCAACGACTCTAGCCTCAACGGCTGCAACCACAAAAAACACAAAAGAAGAGCTCACCGGAAATGCAACCCCCGACATTCTCGCTACTGTTGAGGCATGGCGAAAAGCTTGGGAAAATGGAAATATTTCCGGGTACATACAGTTTTACGCTCCCTCGGCAAATCAGGGCTCACGCAGCAGTGCTGAGGCTATCCAGCGGCACAAAAAAAGTCTTTGGGCGCGGCGGGCTCCCGCCACGGTTTCTTTACGCAAGATTCAAGTCGTGATAAAAGATTCCTCACACGCTCGTGCGGAGATGATCCAGGAATATACAGATAAGGCAAAAGAAACTGACAAAGGCAAGAAAGTGCTCACCTTTGAGCGCATAAAAGGCAAATGGCTTATTATAGACGAAGACTGGAGTAAACTTGAAACCAGTAATTAAAAAGCATCTGTATTATAGCATGCTTCTCATGCGTGACGACAGCGCTGTTCGCTCGTTTCGCATCAAGTGCACCTTTCTGCGTGTCTGCCTGATGCTTTTTTTGCTTCTATTAGTAAGTGGTGCTGTGGGTATTGGCATTGGTGTACATTATTGGAAGCGCTATCTTGACATATCCACACACTATGCGCCCTTTGAGCGAGAATTGGTGGAGCTTCGGTTAAAAGTTGAACAGCTTACCAACGAATCCACCCTCTGGAGAAACTCCAAAAATTCCGCATTTACTCCCAAAAATGAAGAGCTGGGATCGCAACCGAATATTACGGAAAAAAGCACTCCCACCACTGGAACAACCAGTATTCTTGCGCCCTTACAAAATGCTAATGCAACTTCTGTCAATGGAACACTTGCCCGGGAAGGTGGAATATCCTCTGCTACAAACAGCAGTGCGCCAACTTCTCCTGTAAGCTTGCCTTCTGCAACTGTCTCTGATCCTTCCATTAAAATAAATAATTTCAATGTAAAAGGATTTTCTCCTCAACGCATGCGCCTGCGATACACTATCAACTCACAAGATCAGCAACAGGTTACCGGCACCACATCATACATGGTGCGTCAGGCCAATGGCACAAGCACAGACGTAACTGCGCATGCAACGGAGAATTCTCGCTTTAGTATAACCCGCATGAAGAATGTTGAAACATATATCACCCTGCCCCCCACTGTTCCTTTCAATGACATTGAAAAAAT
>JAVBJS010000083.1:0-13296 GCA_031546885.1 Desulfovibrio sp. | reverse complement strand
CCATTGCTCCGGGCGAAATGGTTGTATTTGACGACACAGCCGCAGAAACTATGCGCAGCTATCACATTCTCCCGGCGGCAGAAAAAGAGCAGGAACGCCGATGCATCTTTGAGCTCGTTTATTTTGCCAGACCGGATTCGTATGTGTTTGGGCAGAATGTTTATATGGCAAGAAAGCGCATGGGGCAACAGTTGGCAAAGGAATGCCCGGTAGAAGCGGATCTTGTTATGCCCTTCCCCGATTCCGGCATTTATTGCGCGGTTGGCTTTGCTCAAGCTTCCGGCCTTCCTTACGAGCATGCTCTTATCCGTAACCACTATGTGGGGCGTACCTTTATTCAGCCGACTCAAGACATGCGTGACTTTGCCGCTCGCGTGAAGCTTAACCCGGTACGCGAGGTTATTGCAGGCAAGCGCATTGTCATTGTAGACGACTCCATTGTACGCGGCACAACCATGCGTATTCGCGTAAAAAAATTGCGCGAACTTGGCGCTGCGGAAATACATTGCCGTATCTCCTGTCCACCTGTGCGGCACCCATGCTATTACGGTGTTGACTTCCCTTCACGCAAAGAGCTGATTGCCGCCAATTATGACCTGGCTACCATTCAGGACTTTTTGGGGCTGGACAGTCTTGGCTTCCTTTCCGTTGAGGGAATGCTTGCCTCTGTGAGACATGTTGGCTATTGCCTGGCCTGCTTTGATGGCGAATATGCATTGGGAACAACCGAAGAATAATTTCATATTATTGTAGCAGAGAAAGAAAAACTTCCTCTGGCTTCTCCAGCAGGGGGCAGTTGCCCCCTGCTCCTGCGAGCAGGGGGCATGCATTATTCAATATACACCCAAGACACATAGGGAGAGGAGGCCATTGTACAATGGCCTCTGCGGATGCGCCAGCAGACGCCCGCAAGCGAGCAGCGCGGCGTGCCTTTATTTCAAAGCAGCTTCTGCGTTGAAATCATTCGATAAAAATTATGTCTTCTCTTGGCATTGAGCTCTTAAGAGCCTTCGGAAGACTAAACTGAATTTACTGTATTGTGCAACGAGCTCTAGTTAGGGTCGTTACAATCTGGTGTCAACAAATTAGCCACGCTGCCCTGAAAATTTCCTACTTTTCTCTTGTCAAGAATGACATTTCAAGATAAAGACACGGGTTCGATTCTATAACAATGAGGTTTATCATGAAAGAGAAAATTCATCCAACCGCACATGATGCCACTATTTCCTGTGCTTGCGGATTCCAGATTCAGGTGCTTTCCACAAAAGGCAAAGACGTTCACATGGAAATATGCTCCAACTGCCATCCGTTCTACACAGGAAAGCAGCGCTTTGTTGATACAGCAGGCCGCATTGATCGTTTCCGCAAAAAATACGCAAACACGCAGAAGTAGTTTTTTCGTGTTCCTACGCTCTTGCGCACTGCTCCGGCTCTTTATTGCAAGTTTTACCGCTGCGGAAAAGCCTGAAAGCCTCGCCGTGGGCGGTCAGGCTGTCATGGAAGGTATCATGATGCGCAACGGCTCACGCCTTGCGCTTGCCGTGCGCAAGGCTGACGGTGTCATAGTGGCACAAAACCTCCCTTGGACCACTGTTTTTAAGGGTGATATCGTCAGGAAGGCATGGCTTCGCGGATTCCCTATCCTCATTGAAACCATGATAAATGGCATAAAAACCCTCAACCTCTCCGCCGAGCTGGCAGCAGAAGCCGAGGGCGAAAAGATCAAGCCGTGGCAATTGGCCTTAACCCTTGCTCTGGCTATCGGTCTTGCCCTTTTGCTGTTTGTTGTCATACCCCACCTGCTTACCATTGCACTCAGTTCATTTGGTATTGCCGGAGGAGTTGAGGGTTTTTCATTCCACATGTGGGATGGACTTCTCAAATTCAGCATGTTTTTTGGCTATATTCTTATCATTTCCCAGCTTGCAGATATTCGCCGCGTATTTCAGTACCACGGGGCGGAACACAAGACTATTTCCGCATATGAGCAGGGAGAACGGCCGGTAACAGCGTCTTCAGCCGCGCAATACAGCCGGCTGCATCCACGCTGTGGCACCACCTTTCTACTTTTTGTGCTTTCCATTTCCATATTTTTGCATACCACAACAGTGCCGGCGCTCATGTATATATGGCACCCTCAAAATGTTTTTGTAAAACATGGTGTTGTAATTTTTATTAAACTACTGCTCATGGCGCCCATAAGCGCCATTGCCTACGAAGCCATCCGGGCAGCGGCCAATGTGCAGGGCATTATTATCGGCACTCTTTTCCGCGGCCCAGGACTTTTATTGCAGATGCTCACCACGCGCGAGCCGGATTATCAACAGTTGGAAGTAGGGCTTGTGGCCCTTGCCGAGGCCCTTGGGCCCGATTCTCCTGTTGCCCCTCCGCCCTATACCCTTCTGGAACGCAAATAATGTTTGCCAAACTTGAAAACCTGGAATACCGCTTCACAGATGTGGAGCAGCAACTTTCTTCTCCGGAAGCTCTTGCTGACCAAGAGAGATACCGCAAGCTTACCAAAGCTCACGCCGACCTTAAAGAAGTGGTTGATGTTTTTCGTACCTACAAAGGTTTTCGCGAGCAACTTGCTGAAAACAAAGAACTACTGGAAGACTCCGACTCGGAATTACGCTCCATGGCGTATGAGGAATGCAAGCGGCTTGAGGGTGAAATAGACCAGCTTGAACGTGACCTCACCATACTTTTGCTCCCCAAAGACCCCATGGATGACAAAAACATTATCCTTGAAATTCGGGCGGGCACAGGTGGCGAAGAAGCGGCCCTCTTTGCTGCGGATCTTTTTCGTATGTACTCCCGCTATGCGGACACGCGAAGCTGGAAAGTTGAAATACTGTCTGCAAGCGATGCTGATGCCGGTGGCTACAAGGAAATTATTGCTCTCATTGCCGGGCACAAGGCCTATAGCCACTTCAAATATGAAGCCGGCACCCACCGGGTGCAGCGTGTTCCTGCTACAGAGTCCCAGGGGCGCATTCACACCTCCGCCGCCACGGTTGCCATTATGCCGGAAGCAGAAGAGGCTGATATCAATCTTCGCCCGGAAGAGCTGCGCTTTGACGTTTACCGTTCCTCTGGCCCTGGCGGGCAGTCCGTCAATACCACAGACTCAGCCGTACGTGTTACCCACATACCAACGGGCATTGTAGTATCCTGCCAAGACGAAAAATCACAGCATAAAAACAAGGCAAAAGCCCTTAAAGTGTTGTATTCCCGCCTGCTGCAAGCAGAGCAGGATCGCCTGCATGCAGCTCATGCAGAAACGCGCCGTGCGCAGGTGGGTTCCGGGGATCGCTCTGAGCGCATCCGCACTTACAATTTTCCACAAGGCCGCGTCACCGACCATCGAGTAAACTTGACCCTGTACAAACTGGACAGCGTCATGGAAGGTGACATTCAGGAACTCATAGACGCTCTCACTACCGCTGCCCGCACCGAGGCTCTCAAAGCACAGTCGGACATATAAGCCTACCCCATATGACTGACGCAGAACTTGCTCATCTCTTTACCACGGCACGTACCATCGCCATTATTGGCGCCAAGGATACTGAAGGCCAACCTGTCGCAAGAGTGGGTCAATACCTGATAGATGCCGGATATACCGTCATTCCCGTACACCCGGTGCGGAAATCGGTTTGGGGCCTTCCCTGCTATGCCACGCTTGGAGATATTCCTGTACCTGTTGACATTGTAAACCTGTTCAGGGCCTCCGAGCTCTGCTTTGCCCATGCGCGGGAATGTCTTGCTCTGCCCTCACCGCCTTTGGCCTTCTGGATGCAGCTTTGCATTCGCAATGCAGAATGCCACAGCATTCTTGCTCCTCATAACTGTACTGTTATTGAAGATAGCTGCATCATGGTGGAACACGCCCGTGTTTTTGCTGTCTCCCTTCCCCCTCACGAAGCTCCCGCTTGCCATATAAAAAGGCCTCTCCAATGAATACGGCTTTCAACTGCCAATGCTGCGGACACTGCTGCGAAGGTCGCGGCGGTATTGTTGTCAGCCCGGCCGACCTTGTTCGGCTGTGTACACACCTTGCTGTCCCACCAGAGCAATTTGAAGCAAGCTGGGGGGAGCGGCACGGCGAAAAACTTCATATAAAAACCAACGACAGCAATGTCTGTATTTTTTTTGAGCAGGGCATCGGCTGTGCCGTCCATGAAGCAAAGCCCTCCATCTGCCAAGCCTGGCCTTACTTTCGCGGCAACCTGGTGGATGCCGAGAGCTTCGCCCTGGCCAAAGAATTCTGCCCTGGCATTCCAGCAAAGCAAAGCTTCCAAAGCTTTGTAGCGGAAGGTCTGGCCTACATTACTACGAATAAGCTTGCCGCAACATCAGACAAGCAGGAAGCCCGGGCTCTCTGCATAGCGGACTTGCTTCCGTAATTTGTCGGGGGCAAACCTTAAAATCGCATGAGGTTCCGCCCCAAACCCCGGCACTCAATGCTGTGCAAGCGCGACGCTGTTGCTCTGCAATAAATGGAGAAGAGCACCGACTAATTTCTGTTTTGATTCTTGATTGAATAGCCCAATTTTTTCAAGAACTGCTTCACTCCAGTGAAATTACTCAGCAGTGGCATAAAAGACATCAAAAAACAAATGCGTATTACCCAAATTATCAATGTGCGATGGTTTAATGCCACAGCTTGGTACGCCCTTTTTTTGTCGCGCCTGCTCCTTGAGGCTGGACATGAGGTGCGCGTATTGGCCTTACCGGGTACAGAATCCTTCGCAAAAGCCGCTGAAATGGGCCTCAACCCACAGCCGCTTCAGCTCAACAGCAACAATCCGCTAACACTGGCACAAGCCCTTCTTGGTGCGGTGCGGCACCTGCAAACATTCCGTCCACACATTGTCAACTGTCACAGAGGTGAAGGTTTCTTGCTCTGGGGAATTTTACGTATGCTGGGTTTTCCCTTTGCTCTAGTCAGAACACGCGGCGACCAGCGCCCTCCCCGTACCAATATTATCAATAAAATTCTTTACAACTCCCTTGCAGACGCCCTCATCAGCACCAACTCCCAAACCACACAGGCCCTTGCTAAAACCTTGCATTGTCGCACAGTCCATACTATTCTTGGCGGAGTCGACACTCGGGTATTTTTCAAGGACGCAGTGGGGCGAGAACGAGTACGGGCGGAGTTCAATTTTTCAGAAAGCGACCTTGTTGTCGGCATTTTGGGGCGATTTGACGCAGTTAAAGGACAACTTGAACTTATTGAGGCTATTGGCAATATCCGCTCTACTCTTAATACCTCCGGCGCCACCTGCTCCTCTGCTGCGCCAAGTTCCATTGCGCCTGATACCTCCGGCACAGGAAAGGCTCCACAAATAAAGCTCATGCTCATGGGATTTTCCACCTCTCTTTCCCAGGCAGCCGTTGAAGAAGCCCTCACTCGGCACAAACTGGCTGACTGCGCCGTCATTACGGGTAAACGGGCCGATGTGGCTGCCTGCATCAGCGCCATGGATTTGGGTGTCATTGCCTCCCAAGGGTCAGAAGCTATTGCCCGTGCTGCTTTTGAGCTTATGAGCTGCGATATTCCCCTCATAGGAACTTGCGTGGGTGTTATGCCTGACTTGCTGCCGAATTGGGCTTTGGTTCCCCCGGCAAACCCGGAAGCACTCCAAAAATTGCTCACTCAGGCCATCTGCCAACAGGGTTTTCGAGCCAAACTCCTGCAAGCTGCTCAAAACCGCATTGCCGACCTGTCGGAAAAAGATTTTTTACGCAGCACCCTTTCCGTATATGAAAAGGCATGGCAAGAACGCTCGGCACGCAGCCCATAGCCTAGTATTCTCTTTCCCTTGAATGCTCAACTTCTCAGATTTGGGCCTTATCTTCCACTCGGCATCCTCAGCAAATCAATTCTGCAACAGTCTCAAATAAGGATATTATCATGAAACCATTAAAGTCATTTGCAAGCGATAATACCTCCGGCGCACATCCCAATGTGATTGCAGCGCTTGCAGCAGCAAACACAGGGAGCGCACAGGCTTATGGGGTTGACCCCATCACTGAGGAAGCCGCAGCAGTCCTGCGCAAGCATTTTGGTGAAAACGCCCAATCCTGGTTCGTCCTTTTGGGCACAGCCGCCAATGTTCTTGGTTTAAAGGCCATCACTCAGTCGCACCATGGCATCATATGCAACACAACAGCGCACATCCACTGCGACGAATGCGGCGCGCCAGAACGCATTACAGGCAGCAAACTTTTGCTTGTTCCCTCCCATAACGGCAAGGTTTCCCCAGAAGACTGCCAAGCCGTCCTATCCATGCGCGAAGCCGTACACCACTCCTACCCCAAGGTACTTTCCATAACGCAAACCACAGAATGCGGCACTGTCTATACCATTCCAGAGCTGCAAGCTATCAGCGCTTTTTGCCGTGCCAACGACCTCTATCTGCACATGGACGGAGCCAGACTTTCCAATGCAGCCGCGCAGCTTGGCGTTTCACTCAAAGCCATTACAACCGATGTCGGTGTTGACGTTCTTTCCTTCGGCGGCACTAAAAACGGGCTTATGTTCGGTGAAGCGGTTATTTTTCTTAACCCGGATCTGGGGCGCGACTTTGCCTATATCCGCAAACAGCACATGCAGCTCGGTTCGAAAATGCGCTTTGTCGCCGCTCAGTTTCTTACGTACATGGAAAACGACCTCTGGAAAGCCAATGCCCTGGCCGCTAATAAGGCTACAGCCCTTCTGGCAAAAGAGCTTGCCCCCCTGTCGCATGTTCGCATTGTGTACCCTCCAGAAGGCAACTCTATTTTTGCCCGTTTACACAAAGATGTCATAGAACGCTTGAATAAAGACTTTTATTTCTATACGCTGGAGACAACAGATGCACCGGGCTTTCCACAAAATTGGCACCTGATACGCCTCATGACATCCTTCAATACAACCGAAGCGGAAGTCATGGAATTTGCCAACGCAATAAAGGCGTGCGCATAGCATCCACTGTTTGGAAACCCAACGCTACCATCACGCAAACGCCACAGAAGGAAATGTATGAACGTACTACTCATGACTGAGCTGGATCTGCGCGGCAAACGGGTATTAATTCGAGAAGACTTGAACGTCCCCTTAAAAGATGGGAAAGTTAGTAGTGATGCACGGTTGCGTGCGGCATTAGCCACTATTCAGTTTGCCCAAAAGGCCGGAGCCAAAGTTATTCTTCTTTCGCACCTTGGACGCCCTGTGGAAGGCGAATACAGTGAAGAAAACTCCCTTCAGCCTGTTGCCGATCGCCTTGCCTCACTTCTTGGTTGCAAGGTTCCCCTGGTAAAGGACTATCTTGACGGTGTAAGTTTGAATGATGGTGAAGTTGTACTGTGTGAAAATGTGCGCTTTAACAAGGGCGAAAAGAAAAATCTTGAAGAGCTGGGCAAGCGTTATGCTGCCCTGTGCGATATCTTTGTTATGGATGCCTTTGCCACAGCGCACCGCGCCGAGGCCTCCACCAGTGCCGCTGCAAAATTTGCCCCTGTTGCCTGTGCCGGGCCACTACTCGCCACAGAACTCTTTGCCCTTGAAAAGGCTTTTGCCAAGGCAAAACACCCCCTTGTTGCCATTATTGGCGGATCCAAAGTTTCTACCAAGCTCACCGTTCTCGACAGTCTCTCTGCCAAAGTGGATATTCTTATCGTGGGTGGCGGCATAGCCAACAACTTTCTGAAGGCAGCCGGCTTTGAAATCGGCAAGTCCCTCTGCGAGCCAGATCTGGTGGGAGAAGCCGCCAGGCTCATGGCAAATGCCAAAGCCAAAGGTGGTGACATTCCCTTGCCTGTGGATGTTGTGGTTGGAACAGAATTCTCAGCTCAAAGCCCCGCCGTCATCAAAAATGTGAACGAGGTCACCGCTGACGACATGATCCTTGACATCGGGCCAAAAACCGTTGCCCTGTATACAAAGATCCTCGCAAGCGCTGAGACCATAGTCTGGAATGGGCCCGTTGGGGCCTTTGAAGTACCCCAGTTCGGCAAAGGCACAGAAGGCCTCTGCCGCGCCGTCGCCGCTTCCAAAGCTTTCTCCATAGCAGGCGGAGGTGACACCCTCGCTGCAATAGATCTGTACAAAGTTGAAAAAGATATCTCCTACCTCTCCACTGGCGGCGGCGCTTTTCTGGAATTTCTGGAAGGCAAGATACTGCCGGCGGTTGCAGTGCTGGAACAACGCGCTTAGGAATTATCTTTCCATAAGCCTTTCAGGCAAATATTACGTCAAACGGCTCTTTTTTCCCAAGAGTATACTCCCTTCGCAAAAAGGGCCGTTCTCCTTGCCTTTGCCTCGAAATTGTTTATTGAGCAACAGCCCACTGTACCTCTCTATCCCTCAACCTAAACTTTCACTATTTTTTAACACTGTTATATAGCGAACTACAGAGACTATGACTACCAAAAAAGCCCCCCGCCGCACGGAACGTATATTTGCGTTCAAGGTACTTTACGGATTATGCTTTAACCCTGCCTCTACCAGCGAGGAATTGCAGCGGTGTTTTTTAGAAACGCCGGATAAGCCTGAGGGTCAGACGCTTCCAGACGGTTTTGCCTGGGAGCTTGTGTATGGCGTATGGAGCAAGCGAGAAGGGCTTGATAGCCAAATTGGGGCTTTCTCTGAAAACTGGCGTATTGACAGAATGGGCAAGGTGGAATTAACACTTTTACGCTTGGCCCTGTATGAATTGACTCACCGCGTAGATGTCCCTTCCAAGGTTGCCATTAATGAAGCCATTGAACTCTCCAAGGTCTTTGGGGATGATAAGTCACGCAGCTTTATTAATGGTATTCTGGATACGGCGTCCAAGGCTTTGGAAGATGGCACGTTAGCGCGTAACACCACAGTTTTATAATCAATAGCCCCCTTATTTTATGAAATACCATCCACAAGAAATAGAGTGCCGTTGGCAGCAGTTTTGGGAAGAATCCGGCGCATTCCACTGCGAGCATGGCGGAACGAAGCCCAAATTTTACTGTCTTGAAATGTTTCCTTATCCTTCAGGCAATATTCACATGGGGCATGTGCGCAATTATTCCATTGCCGATGTGACCGCACATTTTAAACGCATGCAGGGCCATAATGTGTTGCACCCCATTGGCTGGGATGCCTTTGGCCTGCCTGCTGAAAATGCCGCCATAAAAAATGGCACGCACCCGGCAAAATGGACATATGCCAATATTGATGCCATGCGGAAACAACTCAAACGCCTTGGCTTTTCTTATGATTGGCGACGCGAAATTGCCACCTGCTCACCAGAATATTATCGCTGGGAACAGCTTTTTTTCCTGAAATTTCTGGAAAAGGGCTTGGTATACCGCAAAAAAGCGGCACAAAACTGGTGCCCTACCTGCAATACGGTTCTTGCCAATGAGCAGGTGGTGGAAGGTTTGTGCTGGCGTTGTGATACTTCTGTGGAGCAAAAGGAACTGACGCAATGGTTTGTGCGTATAACACAGTATGCGGAAGAACTTCTTGCGGATCTTGATACCCTTGAAAAAGGGTGGCCGGAGCGCGTGCTTACCATGCAGCGCAACTGGATTGGCAAATCTGTCGGGGCGCATATTCATTTTACGGTTGAGGAAAGCGGAGAAGACCTTCCTGTATTCACCACCCGCCAAGATACGGTTTTTGGCGCTACCTTTATGAGTATTGCTGCGGGGCATCCACTCCTGCCGTCGCTTATAGCAAACAGACCGGAAGAAGCGGCTGTCACTGCGTTTATGGAGAGCACCAAGCGGGCAACTGCCACGGGAGCTACGGAAATTCTTGAAAAGGAAGGGATTTTTACGGGGCGCTATTGCCGTAACCCCTTAAGTGGCGAGCGTATGCCCATTTGGGTAGCCAATTTTGTTCTGGCAGAATACGGAACAGGCGCTGTTATGGGCGTTCCTGCTCATGATGAACGGGATTTTGAATTTGCCCGCAAATATGCGCTTCCTATCCGTGTGGTTATTCAGCCTCAAGGGCTAGAACAGCTTGATCCTACCACTATGACCAAGGCTGAGCCAGAGGCTGGCCTGCTGGTTAATTCCGGAGAATTTACCGGCCTTGCCAGTGAGGATGCGAAACTGCGCATTGCAGATTGGCTGGAAGCCAAGGGTTGCGGCAAACGCACTGTGAACTGGAGGCTGCGCGACTGGAATATTTCACGTCAGCGCTACTGGGGCGCACCCATCCCGGTTATCTATTGCGATACCTGCGGTATGCAGCCGGAGAAGGAAGAAAACCTTCCGGTATTACTTCCCCTTGATGTGGTTACCCATGCGGATGGACGCTCACCCCTGCCGGATACCCCAGCGTTTTACGAATGCGCCTGCCCCAAATGCGGGCAAAAGGCACGCCGTGAAACCGATACTATGGATACCTTTGTGGAATCCTCCTGGTATTTTGCGCGGTATACCGATCCTACCAACCACACGGCTCCCTTTACACCGGAGGCCTTGAAGTGGTGGTTGCCTGTGGATCAATATATTGGTGGCGTGGAGCATGCCATTTTGCACCTGCTGTACTCCCGCTTTTTTGTCAAGGCCCTCACAGACTGCGGCTACATGAACCTTAGCGAGCCCTTTGGCAATCTGCTGACACAGGGCATGGTTCTGATGGGCGGCGCGAAAATGTCCAAATCCAAGGGTAACGTGGTTGATCCCACCATAATGATTGCCCAATATGGCGCGGATACTGTACGCCTTTTCTGCCTTTTTGCCGCCCCACCCGAGCGCGACTTTGACTGGACAGAATCCGGCATTGAAGGGGCAAACCGCTTTGTTAATCGAGTTTGGCGCTTTGTTGATGATGTAATTGATCAACTTCCTACGATGGAGGCCTGCACAGCCACGGCTGCCGATGCGGCAAGCTGCGAAAACGGGCGCGAAATGCGTTTTAAAGAGCATGCAACGGTCAAAAAAGTCACAGAAGACTTTTCGCGCTTTCAATTCAATACCGCCATTGCCGCTGTTATGGAACTGCTCAACCTGATGTATCTGCGAAAGGATGAACTGCTGGAAAGCGAAGGCGGCGCTCGCCTGCTCGCTTCCGCTGTTAATACAACTCTGACCTTGCTATATCCAGTTACTCCGCATATGTGCGAAGAACTTCGCCGTCGCCTGGGTTTCACAATTTCCCTTGCGCAACAGAGCTGGCCTGTTTATAGTGATAAGGCGCTTGTACGAGATACTGTTGAAGTCATCATTCAGATCAACGGTAAATTACGGGGAAAACTCCAGGCAGCAGCCGGTGAAAGTGAGGAAAACCTCAAAGCAGCAGCCCTTGCCGATCCTTCCGCACAAAAGCACCTGACTGGCCTTACGGTACGAAAGGTCATCGTAGTACCCGGAAAGCTTGTTAATATTGTTGCAAATTAATGCTAATGTCGTTGGATTATTAGTACAAATTGAGAAGGGCTGGAATTGCAGAAACAGGCCTTGGAGGAATTATTTTCCCAAGGCAGTACTGAGTGCTTTTTACTTTACGATTAGATATTAGCTTTGCTAAAAAGCGGGAGCTTTAAGTCCCTCATTGCGGGATTCCAAAGGGCCTCAGGCCCTTTGGCCGCCGGAGGCATATTCAACTTTTAGACTTTATACGATGTAGAAGCGAACCGGCGCCACCTGGAGATACTATGAATACCAAGGGTTTCCCCCCTTTACTGTTAGCCTGCCTGTGTCTTGTGGTTCTTTTAAGCACAGCATGCGGCTATCATCTGGCAGCAGATACACCCACCATTCTGGGGGATGGTTCAAAAACCCTTAAAGTTAAAGGGGTTGACCACCCCACACTCCACGAATGGCTGCCATATAATATTCGCTCGGCGCTTCGTGATGAAATAGGAGCTCGGCACCTTGCTCAATGGGTAGATAGCGGCCCCGCTGACTATGAAATTCAGATCAAGGTTCTTTCCTACACGAGCCGCGAATGGGGTAGAACCACAATAGACCAGTCGTTGCTGTATGCAACCACTATCTCCATTGAGGCAATTATCTACAAGGGTGATACCAATACAGAAATATGGCGATCCGGCGTCCTTTCTTACTACGACAACCTCGACAAACCAGGTGAGAAGGTTGCCGCCACAGAATTTATAACGCAAATAGTTCGTCTTTTAGCGGATAAGCTCCGCTCCACTTTTTAGCCCCATGAGCCCTTCGCCTTTTTCTATCTACATTTGCGAAGACAGCGCCCTGCTGCTGGACAAACTGCACGCAGACGCCAAGGCAGCAACCACACCCAGGCAACAGTATGTTTTTTGGGCAGACGATGGGCTATCCTCAGCCTTCTGGGAGCATCTTACCCTGCAAGGACTCTTTGCTGTCCCCAAGCTCCTCATCATCCGTAATGCCCAAAATCTCACAGCGGAAACCTTGCGCCAACTCTCGCCAAGTCTTGAAAAACTGGCTGCATCCTCCCTTGTCCACCCTGCACTGTGCTTCGAAGTAAATTTTGAAAAGGGCACCCCTAAAATTCCCGCCCATATCCAACGCATCCCCTTTTATACGCTTGCGGAAAAAAATCGTTGGATAATCACCGTCCATCCCCTTACCCAACAAAACATTTCGTCCTTCATTCATACCAAAGCCTTACAGCTCTCACTTAACCTTTCTTCCGCACAGCTTGCACAGCTCACACAGGCGCTCCCCCCAGACGCTGCCATTATCCATTCTGAACTGGCAAAGCTGGCGCTGATGACAGATGCCGAAAACACCCTGCCAGACAGCGCCTTGCGGGAAATATCCCACACTAAAGAACTTGGCATTTTCGAGCTCACCCGCAACTTGCAGCAGGGAAATAGCTCCCCCACCGTTTGGCGGCAAATACTGGAAGACAAACTGGGAGGCGACAACAGCGTTTTTGCCGTGATCGCATTGATTTCACGCGAGGCGCGTATTCTCTGGCAACTTCTAGCAGGCAGCACACCCGCCATGCCTCCCCAGGCCATACCCGCGAAAAAAATATTAGCGCAATCCCTTGGTTTTTCAGGCATTGCCAAACTATGGGAATGCACCCTTGCAGCGGAAAAAGGTATAAAAACGGGAGAGCGAAGCCCGGAGCAAGCCTTTGAAATGCTTGCTGCAGAGCTTTTTTTTCTTTTTAAAAAAATGTAAACGATCAGTCAGATTTTACAGGCCCACATGCACTATGCAGGACACAGAAAACGCTTGCGGGCGCGTCTGAACGACGCCCCGGAAAAGCTCCCGGACTATGAAGTTCTGGAGCTGCTGCTCGGACATGTTCTGACACGGCGCGATACCAAACCCATTGCCAAAGATATGCTGGAGCGCTTT
>JAVBJS010000105.1:0-15719 GCA_031546885.1 Desulfovibrio sp. | reverse complement strand
CTTTCAAAATCCGCTACGAATTTTGAAAGAAAGGCACGCTGCGCTGTCCGCTTGCGGGCGCTTGCTGCGCAATCGCCAGAGTTCGTTGCAATGTGCAACGAACTCAAATAAGGAGAGCGTGTGGCAAGAGCAAGGAAAATGACTTTTTTGCGGAGGGAGTGGACTCTTATGTCCTCGACCCAGAGCAAAAAAGGCATTTGACGCAGCTATTGACCGCGAACATCTTTATTTATGGATAAGTTCTAAATACCTTTGGAGTCAGCATGTCATCTTCTTTATGGAATTTAACAGTGCGTTCAGAATTTTCTGCAGCGCATGCCTTGCGGCATTATCAAGGCAAATGTGAGCGCCTGCACGGGCACAACTTTTCTGTAGAAATTGTCGTTCAGGGTAAAAGTCTCTTGCCGGGTACGGAATTTCTCGTCGATTTTTCCTTGCTGAAAAAAGATTTGCAGACGGTTCTTGATGCACTTGATCACAGAGACTTAAATACTACGGCTCCCTTTGATACCATTAACCCATCTTCAGAAAATCTTTCCAGGTATATATACAGATCCCTTGCACCTCTTGTTACAGTGCATGGAGTACGGCTTAAAAGTGTTACTGTTGGTGAAAATTCCCGCCAGAGTGCAACCTATTCAGAAGATAATACAGAATAGCTACCGGCAAATGGAGTTCGTTGCCCAATGCACCGAACTCTGGCGCTTGCTGCGCTGTTGCCGGAGGCCATTGCCCAATGCAACGAACTCAAATAAGCGAAGGGTTGTGCATGTTACTGCACAACCCTTCGCTTAGATATATACTTGATATCTGCATTTGGACACTCTCTAGGACTTCAATCTCTTGAGGGGGCCGCCCCCAGAAAGAATTTCCCGTCGATACATTACCCTCTTGGGCTTTCTTCTCTCAGGACTTCAAGGGGATACTGCATGCCTTTTTCTATACTCTTGCGCTGCGTTTTGGAGGGTGCGTAGAGTTTTTCGAACAGGATCAACTTGGGAGCGTAGTGTGTAAAGTAGCGTATACAAACGTAAAGTATGATAAGGCTCGCAATGCCCATCTCCACAACGCCGATAACACTTAGTTGGTATGCATGTTTTTCCGCTCCTGGGTAGGTAGAAAAAAACTCGGCAACCTTGTAGACGGCAGTTGCTCCCACGGCCATGGGAAAGGTATACGCGGCAAAGGCTGCGCTGAAGGGAAGCCGCAATAGCCTAAAAAATGCAAGATAAACAACCATAGTCATGAGAAGGGCAATTCCAAGAAAAATACTGCCTATTACAAGGGAGGGTTGCGGGCGAATAGTTAAGTATCCGATAAGCGCCAGGCTGGGAGGGGCTGCCATAATAGCAATGGTCGGCTTTGCCGCATCGGCTACTTCGTGTGAAAAAAAGAGTCTATACAAAAGCACAGGCAAGAGGATGCAGTAGCTGATCATACCAAATGCCAGTAAATACGTGACAAAAGGCAGATACTTTGGGTGCGGCATGGTTACGGTGGCCAGAATAATACCGACAAAGGGAACAAACCAACTGGGAACCATGGCGTGAAAATCCCGCAGGGTCAGGCGGTAATATACAAATGAGAACATAAGTAAAAAATACAAACCCATAGCCAGCAGCCATAGAATTTCACCAGCCAGGGCATTCCAGATAGTGAGGGTTTTGGCTACCAGCGCAAAAGCCATGGCAAAGGTGGGTAAAACGCTTCCCACCACAGGGTGGCGCAAATCGTTCCGCAAAAGGTGAGGGCAGTTAATAAATTTACAGACGAGGCACAGCAGGATAAAGAGTGCAACCAGAGCCCCCAAAGTTTGCCCAAAGCTGTGTAAAGGAAGGGCATTTTCAAGGCCAAGGCCAAGGCTGGCAATGCCAAGGGCAAGGCCCGAAACAGGGGTGGGTATTGCTGCAAACTGAAAACGAAGATTCGATGACATATTTTTTCCCAGACAATATAACGTAATAGTGTATGTTGTTTAAATATAGAGCTCAGCCTGTCGCGTGGCATGTTTTTACGCAAACAAGGTGCTGATGTGTTGAAGACGTTATAGTTTCTTCCGAGCATTTAGCATATCGAAATAATATTTACATAGCGTTTAGCTTAATTAAACGATAATGGTATTTTGTATGAACGTCACGTTAAAACAGCTTGAAGTATTTGTTGCTGTCGCTCGTCATGAAAATCTGGGGCGTGCTGCTGCGGAGCTCTTTTTGACCAAGGGGGCTGTTTCGCAAGCTTTGCACGAATTGGAAAAGCAACTTGGCACGCAGGTATTTGAGCGAGTGCATCCGCATATTCACCTGAACCATGAGGGTAAGCGTCTGCTTCCTCTTGCGGACGAGCTATTGCATAGAAGCCGGGATATTGCCTTGATGTTTTCCAGTGTGGGCACGCAGCCTTTTTTGCGTGTGGGCGCCAGCAAAACCATTGGCAGTTATCTGCTGCCCAAGCTCTTGAGCGACTTTGAAGGAGCAGCGCTCTGGCTGCCTTCTGCGGAGATTGCCAATAGTAAGGAGCTGTGCTCGCAGGTTTCTTCCTTCGCCCTTGATGTTGCGCTTTTAGAAGGGGAGGAGCATTACCCGGGTCTCATTTTCGAACCATGGTTAACGGATTATATGGTTGTTATTGCGCACCGGCGGCATCCCCTTGCCACAGGCGAGCGACATTCGCCGGAAAGGCTCAGGAGTGAGCGCTGGATTCTGCGAGAGCCTGCTTCGGGAACACGCGAGTATTTTGAATATAACCTTGCTCCAATCATAGCGCCGTACACCCTTGCTCTCTCCGTGAGCTCGCCCGAAGCCATTGCCGGTATGGTAGCGCAGGGGCTTGGCATTACATTTACTTCAAAACGTATCGCAACTCTTCCCTCATTCAGCCAGCAATTCGCCATCATTCATCTGGACCGCGAATTTCCTCGTACTTTCTCGCTTTGCTACCACTCAAAAAAGTACCACTCAGGAAGTATGGATCAATTTATTCGCTACTGCCGCATATGGAATAATGATTCTTTTACAGAATATGGGGCGATTTTAAGATGAAATTGCCCCATATTCCGCCACGGTGAATGCGTGTAGCGTGTTGTTCTCTTGTTATTTTGCACAACCTTAAAAAGACTATGCTTGAATTTCACGCTCTATAAGTGCCATAAATTCTTCCTCTGTCATAACAGTTATGCCAAGGGATCGAGCTTTGGCGAGTTTGCTTCCGGGGGCTTCCCCCACAACAAGGATATCCAGTTTGCTGGAAACGCCGGAAAGAACATCAGCGCCTGCTTCTTCTGCCATACGCTTCGCTTCGCTGCGGGAAAGAGAGAGGCTCCCTGTAAAAAGTATGGTTTTCCCTTCCAAGGGAGGGAGGGGAGATATCTCAGGTATTTCCGCTGAAAGGGCGGATGCTCCAGGTACGCCTGCATCTTCATAAGATATGCCGGGTAGAGCATCCGAGCTGCCAGAGGAAGTGGGGCGTGGTTGCAGTAAGCTGCCCGGTGTATCGAAGAGACTTCCTTGTTGGTTATTGCTGATGCGATACGCGGCTGCGGTCTGGGCACTTGAGTCGGGCGGTACATTTGTGGGATATGCTGTCTGCGAATGAGGCGTGGATTGCGGGGCTGCACTTTTTGGGCGAACCGGCTGTATGGGCCATAGTTGAAGATCTTTGAGGTCAGCCAGAAGCTGTTGGTTTCCAGGTTCGGAAAAAAAGTCCAGAATGGCTTCCGCCACCTTGGGGCCAACGTCTTTAACGGTGCAGAGAGCTTCAATACTTGCGTCTTGGAGGGCATCTAGAGAAGAAAACTTGCGGGCCAGAGCCTTGGCAGATTGCTCACCAACGTGGCGAATGCCAAGGGCGCACAGCAGGCGTGGGAGCGTGGCTTTACTGCGGGCATCGGTAAAGGCCTGTACAAAATTTTGGGCAAGCTTTGTGCCCATGCGGTCAAGTTTCATGAAATCGGTAATCTGCAATCGAAAAAGGTCGGCTGGTGATGTCACCAGTCCGCTTTCTATGAGCTGTTCTATCCAGCGACCGCCCACTCCTTGAATATCCAGTCCAGCCTTGGAAACAAAGTGCCGAATGGCCTCACGCCGTATGGCAGGGCAGGCGCGATTAACACAGCGCCAGGCCGCTTCGCCAGCTTCGCGGTGAACGCGCCCGCTACACTCAGGGCAAAGGGAAGGAAATTGAAATTCACGCTCCTCCCCATTGCGGTTTTCCAGCACCGGGCTTATCACTTCCGGGATAACGTCCCCAGCTCGCCGTATGAGCACCAGATCGCCAATACGAACATCCTTGGCACGGATTTCATCTTCATTATGCAGGGTGGCGCGGGTTACAGTAACGCCGCCAACAGCAACGGGTTCCAATTCAGCCACGGGAGTGAGCACGCCTGTGCGCCCCACTTGAATGCTGATATTGAGAAGGCGTGTTACCGTTTGGGTTGCTGCAAACTTAAAGGCCACCGCCCAGCGGGGCGCTCTGGCAGTGTAGCCAAGCTTGTCCTGCAAAGCCAGATTATTCACTTTGATGACAACGCCGTCAATTTCAAAGGCAAAGCTCTCCCGCTGTGTGTTCATGGCGGTGATAGCTTCTTCAACGGCGGTTACCGAGCTATAAAGATTCGCGGAAGGCGGTATGGCAAAGCCATGGGCCGCAAGGTTACGCATAACTTCTTCTTGTGTTTCCGGGGGCTGACCTTCGCGGATAACCGCACCAAGCCCGTAAGCAATGAACCGAAGTGGGCGGGAGGCGGCTATACGGGAATCAAGCTGTCGAATGGAACCGGCTGCGGCATTGCGAGGATTGGCAAAGTTTTTTTCTCCTTCCTGAGTGCGCTTTTGGTTTAACGCCAGAAAGTCGGCCTTGCTTATTACAACTTCGCCCCGTACTTCCAGAAGTTCAGGCATGGGCAGAGCGGTATTTGTAAATGTGTAAACATCCTGTAATTTCAGTGGAATATTGCGAACCGTCCGTACGTTTTCAAAAACAACTTCCCCCTGTATGCCGTCACCCCGCGTTAAGGCCGAGGTTAAAATGCCTTTTTCATAGATAAGCTCCATGGCGAGGCCGTCCATTTTAGGCTCAACCCAAAAGCCCATCTGCCCTCCCTGGTGGCCGGGCAGAAGGCGCATAATTTTTTGTACGTACTCGCCCCATTCCGCATGGGAAAAGACGTTATCAAGGCTGTACATGGGCAGAGAGTGTTCCCTGCTTTCCAGAAAATCCACTGGTGCCCCTCCACGTCGCAGGGTGGGGGAGGTGGAACTTTTAAGCGCCGGATATTCCTCTTCCAGAGACAAGAGCTCGCGAAAGAGCAGATCGTAGGCGCTATCTTCAATTTCAGGATCATCAAGAACGTGATAGCGCCAGTTATGATGGTCAACAAGGCGGGTAAGGTCGGCGATGCGAGCAGCTATGTCAGTATGAATAGTTTTCATTTGATACGATACAGTAAAGAGTTAAGAGTAAGGGTGAGAGATAAGGGGGATAAGTTCTTAGTACTGGCCCTTCCGCAAGGTGCGCCTGGTTTATATCTTTTTTTTAATTGAAACACTAGCGGTATTGATATACACAGATTGCCTATGAACTTTGTGACATTATCCTTTGCTCTATTTTTTGCGGGAGTGTTGTTATGCTGGGCTTTTTCCCGGCATGTTCCTTTTTTGCGCTCATACATATTGCTTGCAGCCAATCTGTTTTTTTATGCGTATACCGGTCTTGCCTTTGTGCCGCTTCTTATCGGTATAGCTGCCCTTAACTGGGGTATGGCCCGCTGTATGCGCGAAAGCTCCACGCCTGTCTTTTGGCTGCGCACGGGAGTTTTTTGCCACCTGGGAATTCTTGGGCTTTTCAAATATTACGAATTTTTTGTCTTGCAGCTTATTTCTTTTGCTGCCTCCCTTGGTATAGCTCTGCCAATAGAAATTATGTTGCCTCCAGCCCTTGCCGGTATTGCTTTGCCTGTTGGGATATCTTTTTATATTTTTCAAGGCATTGCCTATCTTGCTGAGCAGTATAAACAGCCCGGCGAGCAGAGCTACATGCGCTTGCTCCTTTACCTTTCGTTTTTTCCTACTGTGCTGGCGGGCCCTATTATGCGACCGGCACAGTTTTTTCCGCAGCTTGATGCTGTTGTAATGCCTGTTGCTCCTGATTCTGGCGAAGCCATAGCAGCACAGCCGCCCGCAGAACGATCACCTGCTTTCGTAACGGAAGGGATAGCCTTTATTCTGTCGGGATTATTTAAAAAAGTAGTGCTGGCCAGTTTTCTTTCCGAGCAGGTGGTACGCGATGCCTTTCAGGGGCCGGAAGCCTTTTCCGGTATAGCTCTTTTATTGGCCGTGTACGGGTATACCATTCAAATTTTTTGTGATTTTTCTGGGTATACGGATTTGGCCTTGGGGGTTGGGCGCTTACTTGGTTTTTCGCTTCCGCAGAATTTTGCAGCACCCTATCTAGCTTGCAACATACAGGATTTTTGGAGGCGCTGGCATATTTCCCTTTCCACATGGTTACGGGATTATCTGTATATTCCTCTTGGAGGCAGCAAGAAGGGAAACCGGTATGTAAACCTGTGCATTACTATGGTCTTGGGGGGATTGTGGCACGGGGCGCATCTTCGCTTTATAGTATGGGGGGCACTGCACGGAGTCGCCCTTGCCTTGGTACACCTGTGGCATAATTACAGCACATCACGCAGGCAGGCAGCTATACATTCCATGCAGTCTGCACAAGAACAGCAGGCTCGCGTGTGGCCTGTACGCTGGGTGGGAACATTTTTGGCATGGGCCGCAACATTCCATTTTGTGGCTTTTGCCTGGATTTTTTTTCGGGCGGAGGATATGCCAAGGGCCATAGAAATTATTCAGCGTATTGCCTGCTGGGAAGGAGGAGGGGCAGCTCTTTCGCTGGCGGCTGTTCCTGCCATTGCTTGCGGCCTTGTTTTGCAATATGCCGGGCCTTATTGTTTTAGCGCATTTGTACGCATTCAAACACAGCTACCTCTGGTAGCGCAGGCGCTTATTGCAGCACTGGCAGCAGGCGTCATTCTTCGTATGGGGCCAGATGGCGTATTGCCCTTTATTTACTTTCAGTTTTGAGAACGCAATGTCAGCCACTCCCGCAGCTCCCTTTCGTACCCTTTGGTTATATTGCCTTGCTCTTCTTTTTTTAGGGCTGGATCAGTCCTCACGAGTGACTGCCCTGCTTGATGAACTGGCCATTGACACTCCGGCCTTTGTTTCTGTGCTGGGTTGGTATCAAACCGCAGTGGAGAGAACGGGCTTCAAGCGGTTGGGAGAATATGAAGAAGAAGCCCTGGCAGCTATCCGCGGTAAGGGGGCAGCCCTGGCGGAGGCCATTCAACCCACAATGCAGCATTACTCAAGCCTTCTTTCGCAAGAAATAGCCTCACTCACGCAGTCTTTTGCAGTACCTGCTGAAAATTCCATAGAAAAAGTGGGAGGAGAGGAAGAATCAAAACAAATTGAGAAAGCTCTCCCTGAGGTGACGTCATCTACCCCGGCGCCTTCTGACGCTCAGGTCTCTGCTTCGCCCTTACCCCTATCTTCAAAAGATTCTTTGTCTCCCTCCGCCACAGTGTTGCCCGCGCCCGCTGAGATATCTGCGCCGTCCCCCTCGGATGCGGCAGTGTTATCCTCCGCGTCTTTGGTGTCATCTCCTCCTTCGCCCTCTCTTGACCCAACAGCACATGCAGGTGCCGCTGAGAACGGTACTCCCGTGACGCAGAGCGCTCCTGTAACAATGCTTGTTCCTCAGGCTCAAGAGGGACAAAAAAACGAAACAGGTACGGCACCCCTTGAAAAGCAAATGCTGCCGTTTACCTCTTCAGGAATGCTTGGAAAAGTACCGGCAGACCCGTTTGGTGATGCTCCCAAAGCTCTTTTTGGCGAGTTTACCGGAGGAACTCTCCGTAAAGCTGCGGCAGAAGCTTCGGGCAAAAGTCTTTCCACCCAGGCTGCAAAGGGAGCTTCCGGTCAAACGGCAAAGGGCTCTTTCGAGAGCCTTGCAGGAGGAACCGGCACGGCTGGGGCAGGCGTTCCCCTTGAGGCTGCGGGAGCTGCCGGGAGCGCTCCATCCGGCAACTCCTGTGGGGCTGTGCCCGAAAATTCCAGCAAAGGAGCAGGTGGCTCTTCCAACACTGTTGCGCCTGAGAGCGCTGTTACCGTTGCGGAGGGCGGCCCCAGCGAATTTTGTGGGCCACCCCATAAGACTGTGGTGCTTTTGGTGGGTGATTCTTTTATGATGGAAGGGCTTGGCCCTGTTTTGCTGCGTGCCCTACGCGGGCGGGCGGACATGGCTGTATACAGAGAAGCTAAGTACTCTACCGGGTTAAGCCGTCAAGACTATTTCGATTGGCCGCAGTATATGGGGAAAGTGCTTGTTCAGTATGCGCCGGATCTCGTTATTGTGTGTATTGGGGCCAACGATGCGCAAGACATTATTGATGAGACAAAAAAACGTCATATTGCTGGCACCAGCACCTGGGAGATTCAATATCGGTTGCGGGCAGAGGCACTGGCAAGCGAGGTGGAAAGCGCAGGGGCAAAATTGATCTGGGTTGGTCTGCCCGTTATGGGGCGAGAGCTGCATAATCAGAATATCCGTAAGCTCTCAGCGCAGCAGGCGGAGGTGTGCAGTAACAGCACAGCGCGGGTTTATGTTAATACTCTCGCTACCTTGGCAGATGCCCAAGGTGCATATATAACCTTTGTCAAGAATGCTGGGGGAGAATATTCGCGGATACGCTCGCCCGACAAGATTCACGTTACCGAAGCGGGGGGAGAGCTGCTTACCCAGCAGGTTATGCTTGTCGTTGAGAAACTCTTTCCGCACTGAAACTTGAAGGGCTATGGATATTTTCCCCCGCCTTAGCGCTTTATGCACTATGCGGTATAGCAGCAAAGAAGTGCTCAAGAATGGTATTGGAGACGAGCATACCGGAGCGGGTCAGGCGCAGGTGATCGTTGCGGATTAGGGCGAGGCCATTTTTTTGCAGTGGGCGGACGAGGGAGCCGAAGTCTGTAAGAAAGGGCCTGCCTGTGGCTTCTTGCCAGGCGGCGAGGCGTAACCCCTTGACAGTGCGAAGACGGAGCATGAGCAGCTCACGCAGGCGAGTTTGCGCGTCCAGGTGTTCCACCAGAGCACCTTGCCCGACAGTTGCTTCACGTACTGCCTTTGTCCACTCGCCCATGTGGGCAGGGTTTGTCCAGCGCGTGTGTTTCAGGGTAGATACAGCAGCCGGCCCAAGGCCAAGATAGGGTAATGCGTCCCAGTATCCAAGGTTGTGGCGGCATTCAAAGCCAATGCGCGAGAAGTTTGAGATTTCATACTGCATGTAGCCCTGTGCTTCGAGGTAATCCGCCCCGTGCATGTACATGGCGGCCTGAGCTTTTTCATCCGGCAGAATGAGATGCCCCGACTTTTGCAGGGTGGCAAAGGGAGTGTCTGCCTCAACGGTTAAACCGTAAGCGGCTATATGATCCGGCTCAAAAAAAAGAGCGTCCTCAAGGCGTAAGAGCCACTGGCGCTGTCGCTGAGGGCGGCGCTCATCGCTTGCCTTGGCTATGCCGGGCAGGCCCCACATGAGGTCGAGACTGATATTGGAGAAGTTGGCTTTTCGCGCTGATTCCATGACGTTGGAAACGTCCTGAACTGTATGGGGTCGCCCTAAAATAAACAGATCATCGTCGAGGGTGCTCTGCACGCCAAGAGAGAGGCGGTTTACACCGGCTTTACGAATGCCGGCAAGCCAGCCCACGGCCTGGGCTGATTCCGGGTTGGCCTCAAGGCTTATCTCTGCGTTGTCAGCCAAGGTAAAGGCTGTATTGACGTGCTCAAGAATTTCAGCAATGGCGCGCTCGGGGAGAAGGCTGGGAGTTCCACCGCCAAAAAAGACGGTTTCGACAGCAACGGGACCAAGGCGCTGCCGCCACAAGGCCAGTTCTTGCAAAAGTGTGGTGAGGTACTGCTTGATGAGCTGTGCTCCCCTTTCACCTTCTGGCAAGACGCCAGAGTAAAAGGAGCAGTACCGGCACTTTTTCCGGCAGAAGGGGACATGAATGTAGAGGAGCATGGAAGAACTGTACCACTATTTTGAGGCCATTGCAAAATGGCCTCTAAGAGCGAACCCGGTGCTTGAGAAGAGAATCCCTTGCCTTTTGCAACGTGCGTGATCGCTCAACGTAATCTTCGCTCAGCCGTCGTATGATGAGCACCTGTGTGCCTTTATATTCCATCGCCTCAGCGCACAGTGCCTTTTCATCTTCTATCCCGGCCTCTTGCCAGGTACCGGACGTGATGCGCCCTTTTTGGGCATGCGTGAAAAATTTTTCTACATCAGCCAGAAAAAAAGCGAGAAACTCAGAGTGTTGCCAGGGTGTGGTGCATGGCCCGTTAGCAGTGGAAGGGAAAAGTTGCGTGTAGAAAGGGGGAGCATCACCTAAAAAAACATACTGCCGGGGAGCAGTGCGACGTAATATGGCCACATCCAGTGCTGTTAAAATATGTAAAAGAAGTTCAGTATCCACAAAATGCCCGTGCCAATTTTTTTTTGCTATTCTGAAAAAGGGGAATATCCCAAGACGCATTGGGCAAGGGTGGTAAAGGCTTTATTCACAGCAAAACCTGTTTTTGCACTTGTTTTTAATACAGAAAGTCCCTGTTTTTGTATGTCTGCAAGCATTTCGTCACTTACTTCCCATTCCGAAGCAAGGTCTGCCTTGTTAACCAAAAGTAAATGCGGAACATCCCCAATAAGATCAAGAGCAAGAGAGCGTAAACTCATCGCGATATCAAAGGTTTCTTTGCGTGTTCCATCTGCAACAACAAAAAAACCCATGGCTCCACGCAGATAGGAAATGTTTACATCAACATAATCATCTTTTCCCTCCAAATCCCAGAGCACAAGAGATACTTCCGTACCGTTTACTTCCATATTTTTTTTACTGATCTTTACCCCAATGGTTGAAAGGTAACGGTCAGTGAAAATGGAATGAACGTACTGTTGTACGAGAGCTGTTTTGCCAACGGCAAATGAGCCGAGCATGCATATTTTTTTATTTATCATCACGTATCTTTAGACTTTTCGTTATAATAATTATGACAGAGTACATACAACAGTGCGTCAGGCAAAACAAGCGCTATTTTTGATGCGTTGAGTTCGTTGTGCAATGCAACGAACTCTGGCGATTGCGCAGCAAGCGCCCGCAAGCGGATAGCGCAGCGTGCCTTTCTTTCGAAAGTAGCAATGCTTTCGAAAGCATCCGAGAAAGGACATGTATTTAATTTCTCAAAAATTAGTTCGTTGTGCAATGGATTCTCGCGGCTGCGTATGCAGATGCAAGCAAGCGAACAGCGCAGCGTGCCTTTTTTTAAAAATTCGTAGTGAATCTTGAAAATTTGTTAAAAGGTATATTTTTATTTCAGTGACATAGATTGAACAAATTTTTAAAAATCCTGAGTTTCGCTTACATTTTGAGAAAGTGTAACACGTAATTCTATTCGGCGGCTATCTTGGCTTTCCGCTGTTTCCGCTGGCGTGCCAAGGCTTGCCCCGAGCCCATAAATGGACACAGGCAGCTTGGAGCCACGCACATGCAACATGGCTGCCAAAACTTTGGCTCGTTCCTGGCTCAATTCGTAGTTGCGCTTTTCTGTTCCCACCGAGTCGGTGTGACCGTAAATAACAAGTGATGCAGTAAGCCCTATTTCATCGGCTGAATGCTCAATAGCCAAGAGGTCATGCACAGCCTTTGCCAGCATTTCTTTTCCTTCAGGCGTAGGAACTTCTTTCCCTGAGGGGAAGGTGATCTTGATGGACTCAATATCTTTTATGTGGTTGCGCAATTCTGTAACACGCGGATCTACCAACTGTTCCGTATTGACTGATAGAATACCGGGAATACGCAAAGCTCTCTCTTTAGCGCCCTTAATCCAGCGTAGTGGGGCGGTTCCTTCCAGGTGCAAGATTCCTTTTGTGGTGAACTGAAAAGTTACTGTGGAAGGGGGAGCAAGCTGCGCTTCCAGGTGCCGCCTCACAATGGAAGGCTCGTGCGAAGCATAGGGAATAGTGGTTATCGTATAATTATCAGGGCTATATCCAAATTTTTTCAGAACAGTCGCCGGGTGCAAAGCCAGATCATCTTGTAAGCAAATAACCTGCCATGAATCCGTAGTTGACTGCTTTACGTCAACAATGAGAATGCCTGGTTCTTCCTTGAGTGCCTCAATTCCTTTCTGCAGAAGAGTGGCACGGTTTGCCAGCATGGCCTTGCGCTGGTCTGTATGATATTCCACAATACCAAAGACAAGCACACCGGTAAGAATAAGAAGTAAAGGGAAGAACCTGATCCAAAAGGGCATTCGCTCACTGACGAAGCGTGATTCCAGGCAGTCTTGCAAATGTCTGTCGGCAAGGGCAAATGGCTCGGTATCGCCATTGAAAGTGGAAAAATATTCCGCACATTCAACAGAAACTGTTTCCAGGGTATTGCGCAGTTTTCTTTGAAATTCTCGCGGGGGAGAGCCGCGCACAACGCAAGCCAGGTATGCTTGCGCGCCCCTCTCCAGAAAAATGGTAAAGTCGCCCAGGCGCAGCTCATTCAGGCACCCTTCTGCATTGCCGGTAAAGCAATCACGGGCGAAGTCTTGAATGGCGGTAAGCATGGCCGATACCATGTCGGCATCATGCGTATCTACGCCTTCATTGACAGCATGCGCAAGCACAAGGCCTGTCTCGCTGTGGATAAAGAACACCTGCTCAACCCGGTACAACAGAGTGTGCAGCATGACCACTTCACTAAATGGCCTGCCCGAGCGCAAGGCCTCAAGCCGCCACTGTAGGCCCTTCCAGGAGAAGGACATTTCAACACCCTTGTTGAGGGACTCCAGCATGGAGCGAAAAGCCTCCGCAATGGCGCGCCGAATGGCTGGCCCCATAAGCGGAAAAAGCACAGTGGTAAATTCTTTTGGGTGTTTGTGGAGCGCCCGCTTCAGAATGGTTTCCACCGTGGGCTCAAGGGCTGTCGTCAGCTTACCGTCTTTTGTGGAACGCACCAGCAGAGCTTCTGCCACTACTGTGCTCATGTCCTGAATATGGGAAGCAGGTGTTCCCAGGCGTTTTCTCAGTTGTTCCAGAAAGGCAAGGTCATCGCATAAAAGTAGTTGTCGCAGCCGGTCAAGCTCTGCTCGCTGTTGCAAGGATGGAGTAGAACCTGCTCGCTCAGACGCATCCGCAGAGTCCCAGCTTTGTCTGGAACTTTGCGCTATACCCGAAGTGCTGTTGTGTTTTTCGCCAATGGGGAAAGAAGTTACCTTGGCTTTTGGCGGTGTGCCATCAGCTTGGCCTTCCGCATTATCCTTCTTGTGTTCCTCCAGCAGGATTGTGCTCGTCATTGTGCTGCTGGTAAATTTTTGCGTCATGTGGCGGCCCCATCATGGCTGAAGTATCTTTGCCTTGTTGTCCATTTGTGGAGTGCGGGGCAATGAGTTGACTCATGTCTGTTGTCCAGTGTCCACTCAGTTTTACGGCTGTTTCCGTGAACATGCCCGCAAGGCCTGAACGGGTGACCATATCTTGGCGAATCTCAGCCGCGGTGGTTGCAATAACCGCGAGGGCTTCGTGATATTTGCCTTCAACTTTATCCGCAAGGCTTCCGCTTTCCGAGAGTAAAAGCCGACGCAGTTCTTGTTCCGCAATATCCAGTGTACCAGCTACTTTAGCCAGCTTACGTTCAAAAAGCTCAGTAGCTACAGAAAGTTCTTTTGTTAGCTGGGTTACATTTTCCGTGCGTTCGCGCTGTTCATTTTTTACTGCCTCGTTGCGTTCGCGTTGCTCATTCTTGATGGCCTCCAGGCGCTCGCGTTGCTCGTTTTTGACGGCTTCAGCACGGTCGCGCTGCTCACTTTTCAAAATGGCTTCGCTTTCCGCCTTTTCTTCTTTTATCCGGTGCAGCAATGAGGCGGTTTCGCTTCTCATAAAATTTTCAAGGGAATCAAGGCGCTTTTTCATGGTCTCGCGGGATTCATTTATTTCACGCTGAAGGCGCTCTTCCTGCCGCTGAAAGCGCGTTTCCATTTCCTTCAATTGCGTGCCAAACAAGAGCTCACGCACCTGCTCCATTGGGGCCGGCTCGCTGGTGTAAGGCTGCTCGTTCCCACGTTTTGTCATACGTATCTCCTGATATCTGTGTGAAACTGTTCTCTAGAGGTTTTTATTGGATATAATTTACTATAAAGCTGTCCATATTCAGCAATACATATCTATCCTGTAGATACACCCTATATAGAGAAAAAGCCATACCCAAAGTTTGCAAACTGGAGAAAATTGTAGTGCGCCCGTGGGGAAGAAAGTAGGTTACGCTGGTGGAGGGTCTTGTTACGTAAGTACAGGGGTGTCTTGCGCGTTGTTAAACAGCAAACCGCTTAACAACGCGCAAGGCACGCTCCTGCACCTCGGGAATGCCATTTAGCCCTGCTATGAACTGCTCAAAATAGCCTCCGGTTACAGCTCGGCGGCGGGAGGCGGCAAATTGCAGATCCTGCATCCAGGTACAGAGGAGAAGACGAATGTCGTTGACAGCCCGCATGTCTGAAAATGATGCTACCCTTCCTTCTTCCAGCGCCGCTAAAATTTGTGGAGAGTAAGTACAGGGTTCGTCTTTGAAGTGTAAGACAACAGCGCTGTCGGGTATACAGTTTGGCCCGATGCTCTGGAGCATGATGTGTAGAATATCGAGCTTGTCCGCATCACGCAGGGCTAAAAGTATTTGCCGCATTGCGCCTGTTACCCCTGCCGGTACACTGAAACGGTTGTGCAGGCATACGCCGGCAACAACATTGCGCTGTAATGCCTTTTCTTCATGGTGGAGAATCCTTTGACGCCGCAAAATTTTTGCGCCCAGTTGACCGTGATTACATGAGGCAGCGTCTGAGTAGGTTCTATACTTGCGAAATTGTTCAAAACGTCCCACATCGTGATACAGCGCACCCAGCAGTAGAGAACGCCGCGTAAGGGTATCTGCAAAGGTGGGCTCTGTAGCAGCTATGAGTTTTGCCAGATCAACCACACGCAAGGTATGGTAAAACTTCAACTGTATCTGCGCATTAAGTTCAGAATCATCAGAAAAAAAAGATTGAGCATAGGCGGAAAAGAAATCGTTGTGCGGCGCAAAGAAGGCATTATCTTCCGTATGACTTTCCATACTCGGTGGTGGGTGCCCCTCCCAGTGGGCTGGGGCCATGTTTGGCTGTATCTGCTGCACTTGTTGTTCCTGCTGTATTTGGTACTCATGTATTTGCTGGTTTTTGTGAAGGTCGACCTGTCTTTGTTGTTCTTGCAGTTCGGCTTCACGATTCCATTCATCCCAGAGGGGTTCACGAAATTTACCACGCGGGCCGTAGAGAGCTCGCAAAAAGATCACAATGGCGCCAGATATCAGCACCATTATGGTCATACCTCCGGCTTTAGTAAGCAGTATTTCTAGAAAAGACATAGGAATGGTCTCATAATAATGCTGTTTATAATATTAAAAAGATCTTTGGCGGGGGCAGGTGCTGTCTTGAAATGAGGCCATTGCACAATGGCCTCTGGCGGATGCGCCAGCAGACGCCCGCAAGCGAGCAGCGCAGCGTGCCTTTATTTCAAAGCAGTTTCTGCTTTGAAATCATTCGATAAAAATTATGTCTTCTTTTGGCATTTGGTTTTT
>JAVBJS010000152.1:0-12214 GCA_031546885.1 Desulfovibrio sp. | reverse complement strand
CTTTCAAAATCCGCTACGAATTTTGAAAGAAAGGCACGCTGCGCTGTCCGCTTGCGGGCGCTTGCTGCGCAATCGCCAGAGTTCGTTGCAATGTGCAACGAACTCAAATAAGGAGAGCGTGTGGCAAGAGCAAGGAAAATGGTTTTTTTGCGGAGGGAGTGGACTCTTATGTCCTCGACCCAGAGCAAAAAAGGCATTTGACGCAGCTATTGATCGCGAACATCCTTATTTATGGATAAGTTCTTACACTTTATATTCCGGCGGCTACGAGTGAACACATTAATAATATGAAATACTTTTGTGCACTGTAATTCTTTCTTGGGGTAAAAGCATATCACACTTAAGAATATTCTAGAATACGTTATTAATATAATCAACATATATAGTTATATTTTTAGCAAGAGATCTGCGCACATTTATATACATTCAAAAATGCGTAAATTTGCATTTTATTCACAAGATAGACTGTGCACGCTGTGCACATCCATTTTATAAATTAATGCGTATTATGTATGCCCTCTTTTCCTCAAAACATTAGATTTAATAGACTCCACTTTTTTGCAGAAAAGTACCAGATAATAATTTTGTATTGACATTTTGTACATTTATAGCGATATCAGCGGCATGATTAAATTTGTTGAGTGCAGTTTCATAGTACAGTTCATATTATTGAAATAATAATCTTATTTGCCTAGGGGGCCATACTGGCACTGGTATTGTTTTATAAAAAAATGTCACTTTCTTTGCTGATTAAAAAATACTTTGCTGCTCAATGGAGAATAAACGTATGCGCTGGAACGATTTACCAATAAAACTTAAACTGGCAACCACCTTTAGTTTAGGGGTATGCATTCTTGTTGCAACATCGGCAATAGGCATTCTGCTTATGGAAAAGGTAAACTCAACAGCAATGTTGTCCCTGGACAAAGCTTTCTACGCTGAATCGTTTCTGGATAAAGAGATTGCCCATATGAACTGGACGGATCAGCTCAAGCAATACATCTCCAACAAAAGCCCAACGAAATTGACCTTGCAGGTTGATGGCCACAAATGTGGCTTTGGCCAATGGTATTATAGCGCTGACGTCAAAAAACTGCTCACGCTGATGCCGGACATGGCAGAGCAAGTCAAAAATATCGAAGAACCACACCTCGCCCTGCATGCGACAGCCCCCATCATTGAAAAGCTGATGCAAGAAGGAAACGTCGCCAAAGCTGAAGAACTGTATAATAACGATGCCGCCAGATACTCAAAGCAAGTTATCAGCATTTTGTCTGCAATGGCAAAAACAGCGCACCAACAGGCCGCTACCGATGAAGGAACCTTTGTCTCCGCAGCCAGAACCGCTCAAATCATTTCTTTGGCTGTATGTGCCGTTTTTGCTGTTGTAGCACTCGGTGGAGGCCTCTTGATGGCCCGCAACCTTTCTGTGCCCCTGCTCAAAATTGCCGATATGGGCAGACGGGTAACAGCGGGAGACTATAATGCCACGCTCGATATCCAGCGCAAGGACGAGATAGGGGTTATCGCACTGAGTCTTAATGGAATGCTCTGCGCTATGAAGGAAGAGCTTGGCTTTTCCCGTGGAGTATTAAACGGCATTAGTGAGCCCTTAGCTGTTACCAACAAAGACGGCACCATACGATATCTTAATACTCGCTTTGCCACGTTATGGGGCAGGGATGACTTCAATATCGACACGTATATTGGCACCTCATACGCGGAATTTTGTTTTGACAACGCAATGGCCAACACAGAGGTCAACGAAGTAATACGGAGCGGCAAGGCCAAGCTGGACAACCTGCTTACCCTCACCAACAGAAAAGGCAAACGCTCTCACTTAATGACAAATACCAGCCCTCTTTATGATCTGGATGGAAATACCACAGGAGCGGTAACACTACAGAACGATTTATCTGAAACGTATGCCCAGCAAGAGCGCATCGCCACACTCAATGAAACCATCAACCTCTCGGCCAAAAAGGCGCAGGCTATTTCCGCACTGCAAAGCAAGGGATTTTCTGATGTGGGAAAAAGCCTGGACACAAGTTCATCCATGGCCAACCGGCAACGAGATGCATCAGCCCAGGCTCTCAGTGATGTACAAACCATGTCTATGAACATGGACACTATCTCCGGCAGGGCCGCCCACGCCAAAGAGGCTACCGATGCCACACGCGCAGAAGCCCATAATGGCGCTGACGTTGTTCGCAAGGTTATGGAACGCATCCAGCAGGTCAACAACCAAACAACGGAACTGGCGCACGATGTTACACTGCTCAGCGAGCACGCTCAGAGCATCAGTAAAGTCATTACCCTTATTGAAGACATCGCAGATCAAACTAACTTGCTGGCGCTTAACGCAGCCATTGAAGCTGCCAGAGCCGGCGACGCCGGACGAGGGTTTGCCGTTGTCGCTGATGAAGTGCGCAAGCTGGCCGAAAAGACCATGACAGCCACCCGCGACGTTATTAGCGCAGTAAGTGCCATTCAAGGCAGCGTACAAAAAAGTGAAAAGGCAACCGCCAATGCAGTAGCCCTCACTCGTGAATCTAACCTCTATGCCGAGCAGTCCGGCACAAGTCTCTCAAGTATTTTGGAAATGGCAGAAAACGCCGCTGCTGAAATGAATACCATTACCACAATTATCCAGGAACAGGTCAGTGTCAGCCTTGCGGTGCGCGAAGGCATGAGCGAGATCGGGAACATGGCGCAGGAAACCGCAACCAGCATGCGCCAATCTACTCAGGCGGTGGAAGTTCTTGCTCAACAATCCAGTGAACTGAAGGGGTTGATTGAAGGAATGCGACAAAATCGGCGGGACTTCCCCCGCCATGTCCTTGAAAACCCCAGCGATGCTGAAGTTACCATTGGCAATGTTACCGTAAATGTATCCATACTGGATATAAGCAGCATGGGGACTCGCTTGGCTCTGCGCAGTGGTGGACAAAATGCATCGTCCTTTTTGGGCTCTCGAATCGTCTTTTCTCGTGTCAGCGGGCCTGTTGCTTCCTTGCTTTCAAAGCGCGACGGCAAAATCTGCTGGCAAGATGGCAGACAACTTGGCATAGAGTTAACCACCCCTCTCAACGTACCGGATGCTGAAATTGAACAGATAGCCGCCAAGCGGAAATTATAGTATGCCCACCTCTTCAGGTGTGAAAAATTCTACATCGAGCAAGAATATACAAAAAATATAAACTACCTGCCTCAATGTCACAATTGTGGATCAAGAGGAAAGTCCGAACTAAACATTGTGCAATGGCCGCAAATTGTATACGTTGCCCTTCATTCTACAGCACTGGAGTCATCGTGAACGAATATCTTGCTGCCACCCTTCTCGGCCTTGTTGAGGGGATAACAGAATTTTTGCCGGTTTCCTCTTCCGGGCATCTTATTATCACCAGCGCTCTCTTGGGCCTGGATGGTGCGCGGGTAAAAACTTTTGAAATAATTATTCAGCTTGGGGCCATAATGGCTGTTGTCATCTTATACTGGCCAAAGTTTTGGGGTCTGCTCTTTCCCAAGGAAAATACATATTTTTCGGGTGTACGGGGGCTATGGCTCCTTTTTTTAACCAGCCTGCCGGCGAGTTTTTTGGGCTTACTGGTTCACAAAAGCATTAAACTCTATCTTTTTAATCCCATCAGCGTCGCCCTTGCACTTGCGGCAGGCGCTTTTTTCATTCTCTGGGTTGAGTGGCGCAAGCCACGCGCCACCTGTGCATCCCTTGATACCCTCACCCCTGCAATGGCTCTTGGCATCGGATGCTTCCAGTGCCTTTCTCTCTGGCCCGGATTTTCCCGTTCCGCAGCAACAATTATGGGGGGAATGGTGCTCGGCGCGCAGCGCAGCACAGCCGCAGAATATTCCTTCATTGCAGCCGTCCCCATTATGATGGCTGCCACCGCCTTTGACCTCTACAAATCAGCGGATACCCTCTCAACCGCAGATATTCCCTTCTTCGCCATTGGCCTTGGTGTTTCCTTCCTTACTGCCATTGCAGCCATCAAACTCTTTGTAGGCCTTGTTCAACGCATATCCATGCGCCCCTTCGCGTGGTATCGCCTTGCCCTGGCTCCAGTTGTTTTTTACTTTTTTAATGCGGCATAATGATTAATTAAGGGTCACGACTAGCTGAGAGGCCACTAAAAGGCTATAAAGCTAGTCGTGACCCCAAAATAAATCTACTTACCCCTACATCTCCCTTGGGTTTCTACCATGTAAGGCCAAAAACGCCGGGGCATGCAGCGGCGTTGTAATTTCAGATTTTTCCGCTCCGCAATGGTCGCTGCTCCGCAGTATTCCTGCCAGGCCCGTTGAACCAGAGCCTCATCTGCGTCCAGCCATTCTTTGGTAATAGCCGCCTTTTGCAAAACACCCTGCTCCAAAAACACCTCTTTGTAACCATCCTTTGCGTATAATAGCCCATAGCCCCGTTCGGTATCATAAAGCATCCAACGCTGATTCCCGAATCGCTTGGCAAAGTGTGGCAACAAAAAGGGCAAAATAGCATACCGCGGCGCAAGAACGGCGCAGTAAATATCATCTTTTGTTTTTTGAAACCGCGCAAAACCCACAAGTTGCTGCACCTCATGCCGCACAGTGCGAGCAAGAGCCCGAAAGGCGCGAATATCCTCATCCGTCTCGTTATTTTCAATAGAGTGCGGTGCATCAATAAATTTGCAAATAACACGAAACAACAGCATATCGCTGCCTTCCTGCTCGGACAGCCATACATAGAGCACGTCACGAAAGGCCAGAGGCGAAAGTTTTTTCTGCAAAGCTACGGTTACCCTGTCCGAGCGCTCCGTTTGGGTTACAACATGCTGGGTCATAGTAGTGGTCAGAGGGGGAATATCACCGTTTTCCAGTAGATAATCCGGAAAGCACCGTAGAGAATACGCGGCAAAGACCACACTGAGCAGTCCTTCAAAGCTGCGGTCATAAAAAAATACGCGCATGAATGATCCTGTTTGTATTGCCTGTGATAGTATGATCAAGCATGGCAGCAGCTTTAGCGTGAAACAGAAGGCCCATGGGTATCCGCAGGATCTCCAAACAATGACAACTGGTAGGAGCGGACAGGCGTCTTTTTTTTACCACTAAGGGCCGCCCTGACCCTTTCTGGCCCCAATTCATGAATGGTCTGATTTTTTTCACCCATGGACAGGAAATACTGAGCCCGGTTCATGGCCGTTCCCATTTTTTTCATGTGCTCTACTGTGACTGCCCCATGCCGACGAGAAGCCACAATACGTTGAGCCGTCTGCAAACCTATGCCTGGCACACGCAACAGTTCAGCATACTCAGCCCTGTTGACATCCAAAGGGAAATACTCTGGATGTCGCAAGGCCCAGGCCAGCTTGGGGTCAATGTTGAGGTCAAGATCTGGATGAGCCTCATCTGTAAGCTCTTCTGCCTCAAACTGATACAACCGCATAAGCCAATCAGCCTGGTACAAACGATTTTCTCGCACCAGAGAACTGTGCGCTAGAGCTGGCAAGCGGCTGTCATAAGCGTTGATTGGGATAAAGCTAGAATAATACACCCGTTTAAGTTCCGGGCCGCGGTACAGCATCGACGAAAGTTGTAAAATTTCCCTGTCGTGCTCATTACTGGCCCCGATAATCATTTGAGTGCTTTGCCCTGCCGGAGCAAAGCGAGGTGCGGTACGGTAATTTTTCTGTTCTTCCCTGCTTTCCAAAATGCCCTGACGGATGGAGCGCATAGGTGCATATACGCTTTGGTGATCTTTTTCCGGGGCCAGAAAGCGCAGGTTCTGCTCCGAAGGAATTTCAATATTGACGCTGAGCCGATCCGCATATAGCCCAGCCTGTTGTACCAGATCAGGCGATGCACCAGGAATGCACTTCATATGCACATACCCGTTAAACCTGTGGATAGTGCGTAACGTGCGCAGCACATGTACCATACGCTCCATTGTATAATCCGGAGAGTTACTAACAGCAGAACTCAAAAATAATCCCTCAATATAATTGCGGTGATAAAACTCCAGCGTCAATTCAACGAGTTCGGCAACAGTGAAGGAAGCCCTGGCAATATCATTGCTTCTGCGATTTATACAATACGCGCAATCATACATGCAGACATTAGTGTACAGGATTTTCAAAAGTGAAATGCACCTGCCATCATCTGCAAAAGAATGGCAGATACCCCGCCCAGTGGTAAAACCAATACCCCCGTGCTGGTTTTTCCGACTGCTTCCGCTGGAGGAGCAGGATACATCGTACTTAGCTGATTCCGCCAAAATAGTAAGTTTTTTAAGCGTCTGTTCGTGCATGGCAGTAAGTGGTAGGCAGGTTATTTACGCTTGGGCATGGGTGTTCTCTTCTCGTAAGGTTGTAGCTATCACACCTGTCCGAATTTTGGAATTCACTTCTCGATCTCATGTCGAATGCTTTTATCACTCTCGTGACAGCCCGGCTCCGATGCGCGGGCGTAGACGAGCCATTTCAGCATGGATGAGGCGCAGGCCAAGAATGATATTGCTTTCAAGAGTTTGGCGCAAAGTGGTTTCATCTTTTTCGCGCAGGGCAGTGATTATAATAGCGTGTTGCTCAAAAAAAAGCTGTTTATCTGCCTGTTCAAAACTATGAAAAGTTAAAAATGTTTCTACGTGATCAAGCATGTTATCGACCAGAATTTTTAAACGCGGCATCTGAGCGATGGTGTAAAGCGCACTGTGGAATGCCCGGTCTTCATGAAAGCCGAAAGGAGCATCCGGGGACATGTTCTTCATTTTCACCAAAAGGGCTTCGAGCACGGCAATATCCTTTTGGGTGGCTTTATGCATGGCCTCAACAGCAAGGGACACTTCCGCCACCACCCTGACATGGTAGATGATTTCCATTTCTTTGGGCGAGGCGTGCGGCAGCACAACCACACCCTTATAGGGAATATTCTGAACAAGCCCGCTGCGGTCAAGGCGCATAAGGGCTTCACGCAAGGGGCCACGCCCCACGTTAAGCCTTTGCTCAAGATCGCTCAACACCAGGCGCGTACCGGGCAATACCTCGCCGGAGAGGATAAGATCGCGGATTAAGTCGTACGCAGTAAGGGATCGGACGGTTTGTGTTGCTTTTCCCACACGTTTTCCTTTGCAAAGATAAAAATTTAACAAAATACAGCAGTTGTTTACAGTGCAAATTGTATAAAAAAATACGAACAATGTCACATGAAATATAAGGAAGATTGTGCCACAAATGTTTTAAAAAATCATGAACAACTTTTGTAGTTTTAATAATATTAGCATATTAAACATAAAATTCAAAAAGAAAATACAACGCAGCATTTTTTATAAAATATTTTATGAAATATTGACGAAAAAACAAACCTGTCTTATCGTAATCACGGGCTATCAAAACAACTTTCCCTGTGAGGGGTATTATGGAATTTCTTAAAAAAGCAGCACATACAGCAGAAGCGAACAGTGGCGAGGCCCGGAAGATTGTGGAAGCTATGCTCACATCCATTCAGGCTGGCGGAGAAGCCAGAGTCAAAGAACTGGCAAAAGAACTGGACGGCTGGGAAGGGGATGTGGTCCTTACCCCGGAAAAAAAATGCGCGTTAATTGCCTCTATTCCCGAGTCGGTAAAACGCGATATTCAGTTCGCCTACAAGCAGGTATACGGTTTTGCCAAAGCTCAGCGCGAGAGCTTGCGAGAATTTGAAACCGAAATAACGCCCGGTGTGGTGTTGGGTCAAAAGATCATTCCCGTGGATGTGGCGGGTTGCTATGTACCAGGCGGACGCTTCGCCCATGCGTGCTCGGCAATCATGAGCGTGGGGACGGCCAAGGCCGCCGGTGTGCCCTTTGTCATTGCCGCCTCTCCGCCCAGGGGCGACAGTATAGATGCCGCCGTATGTTACGCAATGGATCTTGCCGGGGCTGATGTGATTCTGGAGCTTGGCGGTGTCCAAGCTATAGCCGCTATGGCCTACGGCCTTTTTACCGGCAAGCCGGCAAACCTTTTGGTAGGGCCGGGAAATGCTTATGTGGCCGAAGCGAAGGCCATGCTGGCGGGAACCGGACAATGTGGCATTGATGTCTTTGCCGGGCCCACGGAATCTGCCATTATTGCCGATGCCAGCGCTGATCCCTTAACCGTTGCCATTGATCTGGTTTCCCAGGCCGAGCACGGGGTAAACTCGCCTGTCTGGCTTTTTACCTCTGATCGGGCCCTAGGGCTGAAAGTCATGGAGTTGGTTCCCCTGCTTTGCGAAAAAATGCCCAATCCGCAGGTGCCTGCCGCCGCATGGCGCGATTACGGCGAAATACTCCTGTGCCAGAACGATGAAGAAATAGTTTACTGGAGCAATAACTATGCCCCTGAGCATGTGCAGGTTATAACAAAAAATCTTGACTGGTTTCGCGACAATTTAACCTCATATGGTTCTTTGTTCTTGGGTGAAGGCAGCACCGTACCTCAGGGAGACAAATGCTCGGGCACGAACCACATCCTACCTACAAAAAAGGCCGGGCACTACAGCGGCGGACTCAATGCGCTTAAATTCTTAAAAATTTCTACATATCAACATATCAGTATAGAAGCCAACAAGATTATAAGCCCTATAGCCTCGCGGCTTTCTCGTGTAGAAGGGATGGAAGGTCACGCCAGGGCCTGCGATTGGCGGCTTGAAAAATTCTTTCCTGCACAGGAATGGGATTTTCCGGTGTATAAGCACAAATAGAACACAACGAGAATGCCCAGTTTTTGTTTTTCGCAATGCATAGCTGCGAAAAAAGTAAGGATGAAATTGTTTCTTTCGACAGATAGCAGGTTTTGCATCCGGTTTTGCTTGTAAACCGGCATCAATGCCGCATGGTTGTTAGCCAGGTGGCATTGATGCCGCGACAATTTTTGAAAAATGAGAGCTTATCTATAAATAAGCGGAGCGTGAGGCGAGGAAAAGCTTTCTTTTTACGAAAGGAGTGTACTCTTTGGTACTCGACCGGAATAAAAAGTTTTTCTGACGCTGGCAGAGGGCAAAAGAACCTATTTGTCGACACTACCTAGTATTCACGCTGCATAATGCGGTTGTGCAGCCATCCCCCCAAGGAGTTCCTTATGCTTCTCTTTGAAAAAGACTTTACCCAACAAGAACCCCTGCCCGAGGCAAGTGTGGCAAACGCACTTGCTTCGTTGCAAAGCGGCAAACTGCATCGCTACAATGTGAACAAAGGGGAAAAAGGATTCACTGCGGAACTGGAAGAAGCCTTTGCCGCCTTTATGGGGCGCACTTATTGCTTAGCCTGCGCCTCATGCGGCAGCGCTCTCTATCTGGCCTTAAAAAGCTGTGGAGTAAAAACCGGAGATCTGGTTCTGTGCAACTCTTACACCCTGGCCCCTGTTCCAGGAGCTATAGAAAACGCTGGCGGCACAATTGTTCTTGTGGAAACAGCGGATGATTACACCATAGATCTTGTTGATCTGGAGGCAAAAGCCACAGCCACTGAAGCAAAATTCTTCATGCTCTCCCACATGCGCGGGCATATAGCCAACATGGATGCCATCATGGATATATGTCGCAGGCACAACCTCGTGCTTATAGAAGACTGCGCTCACACTATGGGAGCAAAATGGGATGGTAAAAAAAGTGGGACTTTCGGGCGGGTGAGCTGCTTCAGCACGCAAACTTACAAACATATCAATTCCGGAGAAGGTGGCCTGCTGGTGACGGATGACGATGAGGTCATGGCAAGAGCCATTATCTATTCTGGCTCCTACATGCTTTACGATCTGCACACTCTACGGCCTCCTGAAGCGGTTTTCGAAAAGATAAAAAAAATCACTCCCAATTACTCTTGCCGCATGGACAACCTGCGGGCAGGCATACTCTTGCCTCAGATAGCGACCCTTGACCAGCAATGCGAGCGGTGGAACCGTTTGTACCAGCACATGGAATCGTTGCTGAACACTATTCCCGGTGTGAGCTGTCCAAAACGTGACCCAAGAGAATACTATGTGGGAAGCTCCATTCAATTTGACCTGAAAACAGCTACAGACAAAGAGATACAGGCCTTTCTCGCCCAGGCGGCCCGTCAGGGCGTTTCCATCAAGTGGTTTGGGAACAAAGAGCCTGTTGGGTTTACCAGCGCGTATGACAGTTGGCAGTATTTTACCAATCTCCCTGATTTGCCCAACACGAAAAAGGTGCTGTCGACCATGTGTGACATACGTCTGCCCCTGACTTTCACCCTGGATGATTGCACACAGATAGCTGCCATTATTGCAGAGGTGTTGCGAGGAGTGTTGAGGTAAGCTGGAAAAACGGGTATCATATCACTCAGAGCATTATATATCATGCTCTGAGTGATAAATTACGAAACACGAACGGGTATTTTCAAGTTTAACGTACTTTAGAGTTCGTTGCACATGCAACGAACTCAGCACTAGAAAATATGTCCTTTTAACATGCTTTTAAAGCCCCAACGGGCTTTAAAAGAAAGGCACGCTGCGCTGCTCGCTTGCGGGCACCTGCTGCGCAGTTGCCGGAGGCCATTATGCAATGGCCTTTTTTAAAGAATCAGTTCCGTGGCATCGGCTATTTTTTTACGAAACTCCAGAAAGGCCAGGGCGTCATGCTCCCGGGGGCGCGGTAGTGGGTTATCGTAGATGGTATGAATCCTGCCTGGTAATTTTCCTTCCATGACGACAATCCGATCGCCAACATAAATGGCCTCATCAATGTTGTTTGTAACAAAGATGACGGTCTTTTTTTCTTGCTCCCAGATCCGTATAATCTCCTGTTCCATCAGATAGCGGGTTTGCGCGTCCAGTTGCCCGAAGGGTTCATCCAGAAGCAACACTTCCGGAGCATTGGCATAGGCTCTGGCAATGCCAACGCGCTGCTTCATTCCACCGGAAAGCTGATGGGGAAAGGACGATTCAAATCCCTTTAGCCCGACAAGGTCTATATACTTCTGTGCGGTAGCAAGGCGTTCTTTTTTGGAGACACCCTGGAACCTGGGGCCCATAGCCACATTGCTGCGCACCGTGCGCCAAGGAAAAAGACTGTAAGTCTGGAACACCATGCTCCGGTCGGGGCCGGGGCCGCTAATCGGTTGCCCGTTCAGGGTGATGGTGCCGGAGCTTGTTTTTTCCAGTCCGGCGATCATTCGCAGCAAGGTGGACTTGCCAGACTGTCCCGGCCCGAGCAGAGCCAAAAACTCATTTTCCTGCACATCCAGAGAGATATCTTCCAGCACGCGAATGTGCTGGGTTTCTTTTTGAATGAAGGTCTTGCATATATGGGCGCATGATATCTTGGGGGTGCTCATGAGTGTATCTCCCGCCGCCATGGGCAGACTATCTTTTCCAGCTTGCCCATGAATATGCTTATAAGCCAAGCTGTTATTGCAATTGCGACCATGCCGGCAATAATCATGGCAGGTTTAAGCTGGTTCATGCCTAATATAATAAGGTATCCCATGCCCGATCTTGATCCTACAAGCTCCGCCGCCAGCACGCATGACCATGCGATGCTAAGCGATATTTGCAGACCGGCAAATATGGCGGGAAGAGATCCAAACATGGCTACCTCGGTAATTTCCTGAAATCTGCTGGCCCCTAGCATACGGGCAGCATCGTACAGGGCCGGATCAACCAGGCGAATACCGTTGTAGGCGTTGAGAACGCAGGGAACAAAGCTGCCAATGGCAATGATGAAAACCTTGGATTCTTCGCCCATGCCAAACCAGAGAATAGCCAGAGATATCCAAGAAATAGGTGGCATGGGTTTAAAGAGGTCAAAGATCGGTTTGACAATGGCTCGCACATAATCATTCAGGGCCATGAACACACCTAAGGGGACAGCCACAACCACGGCCAGAGACCAGCCGATAAGCACGCGCTGTAAGCTGGACCACAGGTGTTCGAAAAATGTCTTTCCCGCTATGGTGGAGCTCATCATGCCCCCAAGGGCCTTGAGCACCTCAAAGGGGGTGGGCAAAAAAGTGCCAAGTAGCTTATACACAGAGGCTAGTTGCCAGATAAGTAAAAAGACGGCAATGGAAAGGATATTCAGAAAGTTTATCTTAGCAAGAATTCGTTGTGCCATGGCAGGTAGAAAACCGGGGCATGGGGAGGCATGGGAGACAGGGGTTTGGCAAGCGTTCATCGTTATCTCCGTATTCCGGCAAGGAGTCGCTTTTCAACTCTTTCTATAATCACGCCGACAATAAAGCCGG
>JAVBJS010000159.1:0-27584 GCA_031546885.1 Desulfovibrio sp. | reverse complement strand
ATTGCCTGTTCAAAACAGTACACTATTTTAGATTAAATATCAATATATTTCATGATGTTAATGTATTTTTAAGAGTCGACTAAATAAGGAGAGCGTGTGGCAAGAGCAAGGAAAATGGTTTTTTTGTGGAGGGAGTGGACTCTCATGTCCTCGACCCAGAGCAAAAAAGGCATTTGACGCAGCTATTGACCGCGAACATCCTTATTTATGGATAAGTTCTAAGTCGTTCAGTCTTGTTTTTGGTGACTTGTGAGTTGAAATTTTGTATGGGGATTCTCCGTGGGCATGGCACCTGGTTGGCTAAAACAGACGAAAAACCATCTGTTTTGCGCCTTAGGGGAACCTTATGCCTAGGCGGTGTCGACTTCATTTTAGCCAAAGCAAAATAGCGGCAAGCTGCACAAAGGCTAAAAACGAAATCGCTAATCAGAGCGATGTGTATATTTAAGCTCCGCCAACAGCGTAATCAGCTCTTGTTCTATTTCGTGTTCTGCCATTATGCCCAGCACCCTGTAGTTGTTTTCTTACAGTTGGAGGCCATTGCACAATGGCCTCTGGCGGATGCGCCAGCAGACGCTCGCAAGCGAGCAGTGCAGCGTGCCTTTATTTCAAAGCAGCTTCTGCTTTGAAATCATTCGATAAAAATTATGTCTTTTTTGGCATTTGGTTTTTAATGATCTTCAAAAGGCTTTTTAAAGGACGACTAAACAGAGTTCAGTGTATTATGCAACGAACTCCCTTTGGGAAGACTTGCTGGGCTGCACCGGAACAAGAGTCTTCGGAAACATGAATCCATTGTACAGCAAACTCTCAAGGCTACGTTAGCAGATATGCGCAAGTAAACAGCATAACATGCTTTTTTTCAAAGCCCGCATTTAAGCAAATGTACAAATATTACCTCGCCATCAAACTGGAATATACATGAATATAGCTGATTTAGAGAAAGGTTTTACTGTTTTTATCTATGCATTTATTCCCACTATTTTTGGGATAATTTGCCACGAAGTTGCGCATGGGTGGGCGGCTTACAAGCTGGGCGACCCTACAGCCCGCCTGTTGGGGCGGCTTACCCTTAATCCCTTGAAGCATGTAGACCCCATGGGTACCGCCTTTTTTGTGATTACAGCTTTTTTGGGGCCTTTTACCATCGGGTGGGCAAAGCCTGTTCCCATTCAACCGCAATACTTTCGCCACCCCCGACAGGGCATGATGCTCGTAGCTATAGCTGGCCCCTTGGCAAATATTTGCGTGGCGCTGCTCTGTGCATATATTGTTCGCTTCACCGCTGAGCCTGCCACTACCGTCTCTCAGTATATTCACACCTCCGCTCAATTTGGTCTTGTCATGAATTCCGCCCTTGCCCTGTTCAATCTCATACCCTTTCCACCCCTTGATGGAAGCCACATTCTGGCAGGCTTGTTGCCGGCCTCCCTTGCCAAAGCCTATGGCCAGAAATACACCCAAGTGAGAACATATGGAATGTTAATTCTCATAGGCCTAATGGCTTCGGGATATTTGGGAAAAATACTAAGCCCTCTCATTTTTGCTGTCATTGATACTATTCAGGCCGCTGCCGGCTTGATATAATTCAGCGCCTTTGTTAATCCCCCAATTCTGGAGTACCCATGTCTGTTTCTGAAAAAAATACAACTCAGAGTGCGTTGTCTTCAAGCCGTGTTGTTTCCGGCATGCGCCCCACCGGCCCCCTGCACATCGGTCATTATTTTGGCGTCATCAAGAATTGGCTGGCTCTGCAAGAGCAAGCAGAATCATATTTTTTTGTGGCAGATTGGCACGCTCTTACCAGTGAATATGAGAATCCTTCACGCATTAAAGAATTTGTGCCAGAACTTGTAAAAGACTGGCTCGTTGCGGGGCTTGACCCCGAACGCTGTGTTATCTTTCAGCAATCGCACGTTAAAGAACATGCAGAGTTGCACCTCATTCTTTCCATGCTCACTCCGGTAAGCTGGCTTGAGCGCTGCCCAACCTACAAGGAACTGCAACAGCAACTTACTGAGAAAGATCTCGCAACTTACGGATTCCTCGGATATCCGGTACTAATGACTTCGGATATTCTGGCCTACCTTCCCAAATGGGTACCCGTAGGGCATGATCAACTCCCTCACCTGGAGCTCTCCCGCGAAATAGCGCGGCGCTTCAATTATTTGTATGGTGAGTTTTTTCCAGAGCCAGAAGCACACCTCACCCCGGCGGCAAAATGCCCTGGCCTCGATGGGCGCAAGATGTCGAAAAGTTATAATAATACTATTCAATTACGTGAGGGTATGGATACTATTATTCCCAAGGTGAAAGGAATGCTTACCGATAAAGCCCGGATTCGGCGCACCGACCCCGGCAACCCCGCTGACTGTAATCTCTATCCTTATCACGAACTCCTTACCGACCCGGCCACCTGCGCGGAAATTCATTCCGGCTGCACCTCCGCTTCCCTCGGCTGCGTTGACTGTAAAGGCATTCTTCTCAAAGGGCTGGAAGCCTTTCTTACCCCTCTGCAAGAAAGACGGGTTGCTCTGGACGCCAATCCGGCCCGCGTGCAGGAAGTCTTACGAGCAGGTTCTGAAAAAGCCCGCGTAGAAGCCCAAAAAACCCTTGCTGGAGTGAGAGAGCGCATTGGGTTATAATTCCCCCGGAGCCGGAAGATAATAGAAGATATGCCTTTTCAGCATGCTTTTAAAGCCCAAACGGGCTTTAAAAGAAAGGCACGCTGCGCTGTTCGCTTGCGGGCACCTGCTGCGCAGTCGCCAGAGTCCGTTGCATAAAGCAACGGACTCTTTTTATAATTTTTACATGAAACTACTATTATGTGATCGTCGTCACAGATTTATTTTATAATCTTGGGTATTGTCCTTTGCAGTTGAGGCAACAAGCCTTACCTAATAAGAAGACACAATGAATTTATCACTTTTTTTTTTCAAGGAGATCATAATGTTTTGTAATCAATGCGAACAAACTGCGAAAGGCACGGGCTGTACAACTCTTGGCGTATGCGGCAAGCAGGATGACACGGCTGTCATGCAGGATCTCATCGTCTATGCTTTGCGCGGGCTTGCCCTGGTTGCGCTTGAAGCGCGTAAAAAGGGTATTGTTGATATTACCACCGACCGCCTGAGCGTTAAGGCTCTTTTTTCTACGCTAACTAACGTCAATTTTGACAACACTTCCCTTGAGCGTGTTTTGCGTCAGGTTGTTGCAGCTCGTAATGCTTTGGCACAAAAAGCCGGCTGTTCTTTTTCTACCGGCCCTGCAACCTATGCTCCAGCACCCACAACGGAAGGCCTCACCCAGCAGGCAGCTCTTGCCTCTGTTGAACACCTCGATGAAAACGCTGACGTGAATTCCTTGCGGCAAATTTTGCTATACGGCCTTAAGGGTACGGCTGCATATACCGATCACGCTGCTGTTTTGAATCAAGAAGATCCCACCCTGTACGAAAATATCTATAAAGGCCTTGCCGCCGGATATGACGGCGTAACCCGCGACTTGGGAGCCTGGGTTGGTGATGTGCTTGCTTGCGGAAATACCAACCTGCGGGCCATGGAACTGCTTGATGCAGCAAATACAGGAACATACGGGCATCCCGTTCCTACAGAAGTACCTCTTGGCCCTGTGGCCGGCAAGGCTATTCTGGTTTCTGGGCACGATTTGAAGGATTTACATGACCTTTTGGTACAAACTGAAGGCACAGGCATTAACATTTATACGCACGGCGAAATGCTTCCGTCGCACGCATATCCGGGTTTGAAAAAGTTTAAGCACCTTATAGGCCACTTCGGCACGGCCTGGCAGAACCAGCAGAAGGAATTTCCCGCCTTCCCCGGTGCTATTCTGTTTAATACCAACTGTATTCAGCGTCCATCGCCTTCCTATATTGCCAATGTCTTTACCACTGGTCTTGTGGGCTGGCCGGGTGTTACCCACGTACCGAACGGCGACTTCAGTGCCGTTATAGCCCATGCCCAGAAGCTTCCCGGATTTACCGATGCAGACGCTGCAAGCGGTAATAAAAAACGTGTACTTACCGGTTTTGCTCGCGAAACTGTTATGGGCGTTGCCGGAACAGTTATTGAGGCAGTCAAAGCTGGCGCCATTCGTCACTTTTTCCTGGTGGGCGGTTGCGACGGCGCAAAGCCAGGGCGTAATTATTACACTGAATTTGTTGAACAAGCTCCTAAGGATACTATTATCCTCACCCTCGCTTGTGGTAAGTTCCGCTTTTTTGACAAAGACCTTGGCACCATTGGCGGCATACCGCGCCTGCTCGACTTAGGTCAGTGCAATGACGCTTTCTCGGCAGTTAAAATTGCCCTTGCGCTTGCAGATGCCTTCAAGTGCGGCGTGAATGAGCTGCCTTTAACCCTTATTCTCTCCTGGTACGAGCAAAAGGCCGCTGCGATATTGCTCACCCTGCTGGCGCTTGGCGTAAAAAATATTCACCTTGGACCAAGCCTTCCTGCCTTTATTACTCCTAATGTATTGCAGGTACTGGTTGACACTTTCAATATTAAGCCTACTTCTACAGCAGAAGCAGATTTGAAAGCCATTCTTGGATAATTGGGAAAACTTGTGTAACAAGTATTGGGGAGGCAACGCCTCCCCAATACCCCACAGGCAAAGGAAGCCACAACAACACTTAAAAATAAAAATTATTTTAGTGTAATACAATATTTTGGCCTGAGGGAGCATGATTCTCTTGGGAAATACTTGTAAGAACTTATCCATAAATAAAGATGTTCGCGGTCAATAGCTGCGTCAAATGCCTTTTTTGCTCTGGGTCGAGGACATAAGAGTCCACTCCCTCCGCAAAAAAACCATTTTCCTTGCTCTTGCCACACGCTCTCCTTATTTATAGATAAGTTCTAAGCAGAATTGACCAACTATCCCGATGGACAAAGCACGTTGTATGTTTCTTGTTTATCCGGATAGATTTTTTTTATTGAATAACCCCACGCTTTATAACTGTACTTATTCAGGACACTACTATGAAAGCAATGAGAAATATTGTCGAAATCAATGAAGAACTATGTAATGGCTGTGGACAGTGTATTCTTGATTGCGCGGAAGGAGCTATTATTCTGCAAGATGGTAAGGCCAAAGTCATTGCGGATATGCTTTGCGATGGCCTTGGAGCTTGCTTGAGCGGATGCCCCACAGGCGCGCTTAAGATTATTCAACGCGAAGCTGATGAGTATGATGAAAGCGCTGTTGAAAAACACCTTGCCGCACAAGGGCGTGTTCACGCTGGTCACGCGCATGGGCACCACGGCAGGCACGAGCATCCCCATGGGCACCACGGCAGGCACGAGCATCCCCATGGACACCATGAAGGCCATGGTCATTCCCACAAGCATTCCGGCCATGCCGGGTGTGGTTGCTCAGGGAGTGCGCCAGCGGTTTTTGGCGAACATACCGATCATCCGCATGGGCACCACGGCGGGCACGGGCATCCCCATGGGCATCATGAAGGCCATGGGCATTCCCACAAGCATTCCGGCCATGCCGGGTGTGGTTGCTCAGGGAGTGCGCCAGCGGTTTTTGGCGAACATACCGGTCATCCGCATCACGCACATGGGCACCATGGCGGGCACGGACATCCGGGGCATGGAGGTGGATGTCCGGGATCACGGGCCCAAGGTTTTCCGGTGCAAGGCGGAGGAGTGCAGGGGAGGACGTGGCCTTTGAAGGTGCGCCTGATGTCGCCTGAAGCGCCATTTTTGCAAGGAGCCGACCTTGTGATTGCAGCGGATTGTACGGCTTTTGCGGCTCCTGGGTTTCATGAAATTATGGGAGCGGGCAAAGTTTTGCTTATTGCCTGCCCCAAATTTGAGGATAGGGAAGAGACGGTGGCTCGTTTGGCGGCTATTTTCCGAACTAGCGCAAGTTGCACGATTGTCCGCATGGAAGTTCCTTGTTGTAAAGCACTGACAGCATTATGCTTTGAAGCGAAGGAACGGAGCGGCCGTGCTGATTTGCCTATGGAGGAAGTTATTCTTACGAGGCAGGGTACTATCTTAGATAGTGTCGTCAAATAGGTTCTTTTGCCCTCTGCCAGCGTCAGAAAAACTTTTTATTTCGGTCGAGTACCAAAGAGTACACTCCCTTCATAAAAAATGTTTCTTCCTTGACAGAGAACAAAATATCTGCATTTGACGAAACTATCTAGGAGGTAGTTGAGCAGCTCTGACACTGTAGCTATACGTTGAGGCCATGGTGCTATGAGCTTGTGTTATGGCTGTAGGTATTGAGTTATGTATCTTTTGCGGGGTGTGGGGCGGCAGCCCCACTAAACCCATTCTTACTTTCCTGACTATACTTTTTCCAACCACCCACCATAAAGGGGTGGTTTTCTTATTGAGGGGGTTTGGGGGAAATCATTTCCCCCAAACGGGGCATGGGGCGGTAGCCCCACTCTCCCTTCCCACCTGCTACACAAGCCCATACAGCGGCCCATTCTTTACTGCCAGGGCGTCAATTTTCCGTTCAACATCAGGGTCATCTTCTAACGGCGGCGCGTGAAAGGATTTTCCGCGTGCGTCTATTATGAGCGGTGCACTGCACCCCCAGTGCTTTGTAGGCGAGGCGCTGTGTGGCCCGTAAATATCTGTTGCCGGGTCAGAGCGGGTGAAGGTGGTCCACAGAAAGTTGTCAAGAGAACTACAAACAAAGTCGGCATCATCAACAACTACTATAAGCGCCAGCTCTTCGGGCAAGCTCTTTTCTGCAGGCTTCCCGTTTGTTGAAGCTGCTACGAGAGTGTGAGCAAGATGAGTAGCTAAAATTTCCATGTCTTGCGAGGAGGTGTTGCGCGGGGCGACGTGCTTTGGCCCTTGGCAGAGGGCAATACCTGGGGCGAAGAGACGCGCATTGGAGAATCCCTCTGGGAGTGTGAGCTGCGAGGGCAGGGCTGTAAGCAGCTTGCGAATGGGCTTACCTGCGGCGGCCCAGAGAAGCTTTGACCCTTGATTAAGGCTGATGCCGCTATAATCGAGGGTATCAATGGTGGTGCGGGTGATGAAATGAAGATCACGGTTAAATTGCGTTCGGAGCAGAATATGAGTGAGAAATTCAAGAATATGATGGCAGCTCAGGGTTGATGCGTCTTCGCGGGCAGCGATGAAGAGATATTTGGTGAGACTGGTCTGTGTATTTCCAAGCAGGCCAAGACCGCAGGTGAGAAGCTCTTGAGGAATGCGATTGTCGGCAAAGGGAACGTAGCGCTCACTGCCAATGGCGAGAAGCAGGGGATGAACACCGGCAGCGTCAACAGCGTGAACTTCATGAACTCCCGTGAAGACGGTGGGAATGAGAGCCTCCGTGAGGGCGTGAATGAAACCACCAAACTCCGTATCCTCCTGGGGAGGGCGCCCAACGGAAGTAAAGGGCCAGATAGCGTTTGTTCTATGATATACCGCATCAACCTGCATGACAGGGAAATCATGGGTGAGGCTGTAGTAACCGAGATGGTCACCAAAGGGGCCCTCCGGCTTCGTGGCGGCTTTGCCCTGGGAGCTGCGCAGATGCCCACTAATACAAAAATCAGCTTCTGCTGCAATGGGCAGAATGTTATTGCCGGTAATCATGGAGATACGACGCCCGCCCAGCGCCCCGGCAAAGCAGATTTCCGGCATTCCTTCCGGTAGCGGCATGATGGCGGCAAGAGTAAGGGCCGGCGGCCCGCCGACAAAAATATTGACAGGGAGAGAGTCCCCGCGCTCAAGAGCTTGCATGTGGTGTGGCCCAATGCCGCGATGAATCTGGTAATGCAAACCGACTTCGTGGTCTGGAATGTAGTCATTGCCACTTATTTGAACGCGGTACATGCCGAGGTTTGAAGTGAAGAGTCCGGGATTAGCGGGCGGCTCGGTATAAACAAGGGGAAGGGTGATATAAGCGCCCCCGTCTTTTGGCCAGGAAACAAGATGAGGAAGCTGGGCGAGGGTGGTGCGGTTTTCCAGAACAGGGCCGGTGCGAACCTTGCGCGGGAGCATGGAAAAAATAGCCTTGGGAAGAGAGCGATAGCGAAGGGGATGCTTCAGGATATCGTGGGGGTCGGCCTTGGTACGAAGAAGAGCTTCAACTCCCCGTAAAGAGGAGCGGAATATGTAGCGCAGGCGTTCTTGCGTTCCATATAAATTGGCCAGCATGGGAAAAATGCTTCCTTTAACCCTGGAAAAAAGGAGTGCCGGGCTTCCTGCACGGTACGCGCGTCGCTGAATAGCGGCCAGTTCAAGATTCGGATCTACTTCAAAGCCGTTGATGCGAACAAGATGCCGGTTTTGCTCAAGATCGTAAACGCATTCCTGAAGATTGCTGTAAGACATGAAGCCCTCCTTTTGTCGTTACGCCGCAAGACTGTATAATGACAGAGGTTCCTCGCTGAGGCAAGGAGCCGTTGCAGCGCGTTTAGAGGCCATTGCAAAATGGCCTCGGGCAACTGCGCAGCAGGTGCCCACAAGCGGACAGCGCAGCGTGCCTTTCTTTTAAAGTCCGTTGGGCTTTAAAAGCATGTTAAAAGGGCATATCTTCTGCTACTTTCCACTTTCTGGTAAAATTTGGACGCAATTATTTCATTTTGAAGCCATTGTGCAACGAACTCGTTTAGCGGACAGGTTGGCAGTGTCAAGAAAAAAGTATTGGCTTTTCACAGCATAATAGGATATACTTTTTTGAATTTATGAGAGTGGAAACATCATGGGATGTGCCCACAATGTTCCGTATGACGCGCCTTGGCGCAGGATATAAGGAGGCATTGAGAATGCGATTTGCCGTCGGTCTCGCACAGGATAATGTGGAAGAACGGCTTGAACTGAATGGTGTAAACCGTCGTCAGTTCATGAAGTATTGTACAGCAATTGCCGTAGCTATGGGCATGGGCCCTGGTTTTGCACCCTCTGTTGCTGAAGCGCTTACTGGTGGAACCGATAAGCGCCCCAGTGTTGTTTATTTACATAATGCAGAATGTACAGGTTGTTCAGAAGCATTTCTTCGCTCGACAGGTAAAGATCAGGAATCCTGTCTTGATTCCCTGCTTTTCGATACCATCTCCTTAGAATATCAGGAAACTATCATGGCCGCCGCAGGCACCGCAGCAGAAGAAGCTCTGCACGCCGCTGTGAACAGCCCAGATGGATTTATCTGCATTGTTGAAGGGGGCATCCCCATGGCTGACAACGGCAACTTTGGCCGTGTCGGCAACCGTAACATGCTGGATATTAACAAAGAAATCTTGCCCAAAGCCAAGGTAGTCATTGCCTACGGCACCTGTGCTGCCTATGGCGGCATTCAGGCCGCAGCACCGAACCCCACAGGGGCAAAAGGTATAGAGGGAGCTCTTGGAGCACTCTTGAAAGAGAAAAAAGTGCCGCTTATCAACATTCCCGGTTGCCCTCCTAACCCGATCAACCTTGTGAGTACCATTACCTATTACTTACAGAACAAGACCGCACCCGCCCTTGACGACCAGGGGCGTCCCCTCATGTTCTTTGGTAAATCCGTACACGAGCAGTGCGAGCGTCTGAAACATTTTGAAAGCAATGAATTTGCCGAATCCTTTGACTCCGAAGGTGCACGTAAGGGCTGGTGCCTGTACCAGCTTGGGTGCAAGGGGCCACAGACATACAATAACTGCCCCTCTGCATTGTTTAACGGTGTTAACTGGCCTGTGGGAGCAGGGCACCCCTGCATAGGGTGCAGTGAACCCAATTTCTGGGATCAAATGGCACCTTTCTACGAAGGTTAAGGCTCCCGGCATGTAGCAGAAGGCTCTTTGTCTTTTCTGCACTGCTCATAAATGGTGAAGCACAGTTTTATACTATCGGAGGAAAGCCTTATGGCAGCAAATAACGCAGCGGGCGCTAATTATACAGGGCCCATTGTTGTAGATCCAGTCACTCGTTTGGAAGGTCACTTGCGTGTTGAGGTGGAAGTAACCGGCGGCAAGATAAGTAAAGCGTATAGCTGCGGAACACTCTTTCGGGGGCTTGAGCTTATTCTGAAGGGGCGCGATCCACAAGACGCCCAGCACATAACCCAGCGTACCTGCGGCGTCTGTACTTATACACACGCCCTTGCTTCCGTTCGTGCCGTTGATGATGCCGTAAAAGTGGAAGTACCACCCCTTGCGCAGATGATTCGAAATCTGGTGCTTGGCTCACAGTTCATGCATGACCATATTGTCCACTTCTATCATCTGCATGCTCTTGACTTTGTTGATGTTTCAAACTGTCTTAAGGCTGATCCCGTCAAGGCTGCAAAAATTGCCAACAGTATTTCGCCCCGCAAAACCACGGCGGAAGATTTAAAAGCAGTACAAAAGCGCGTACGCGAGTTTATTGAATCAGGCCAGCTTGGCCCCTTCACGAATGCGTACTTCCTTGGTGGGCACCCCGCCTACCATCTTGAGCCGGAAGTGGATCTCATTGCCACAGCCCACTACCTTGCAGCGTTGCGCTTGCAGGTGAAGGCTGCTCGCGCCATGGCTATTTTTGGTGGAAAAAACCCTCACCCGCAATTTACCGTTGTGGGCGGCGTTACCTGCTACGATTCGTTGCGTCCTGAAAAGATTAAGGAATTTTTGGAGCTTGAAGAAGAAACCATCAGCTTCGTTAAAGAAGTCTATATTCCTGATCTGCTCACTGTCGCCAAAAGCTACAAAGATGTTGCCGGGTACGGCGGCACAACCAATTTTATCACCTTCGGCGAGTTCCGCACCGATCAAAATACCCCGGACACAGGTTTTTTCAAGCCTGGTGTCATCATGAACCGCAATTTAGCGGGGATTGGAAAGTTTGACCAAGGAAAAATTGCAGAACATGTGCGCTATGGCTGGTATGAAGGTGCGGACGCCAAGGTTCCCTACGAAGGCGAAACCAAACCAAAGTTTACCGACCTGCATGGCGATGAGCGTTACACATGGTTTAAAGCGCCGCGTTACGACAACGCATCCATGGAAACAGGCCCCCTTGCTCAAATGCTGGTGGCTTATGCTCATGGCAACAAAGCTGTGGTAGACACAGTTAACCTTGTGCTGAAGGATCTTGGCGTTGGTGTGGAGGCTCTGTTCTCCACCCTCGGGCGGACAGCAGCGCGTGGTATTGAAACAGCCGTTATTGCTGGCCAAATGGGCACATGGGTCAGCGCATTCAAGGAACAGCTCGGAAAAGAAAAGAACCCCAAGCTTGTCAATAAGTGGGAAATGCCAAACGAAGCTGAGGGCGTTGGCTTTGTTAACGCACCACGAGGCGGCCTCAGCCACTGGATGCGCATCAAAAATAAAAAAATTGAAAACTTCCAGCTTGTGGTTCCAACCACCTGGAACCTTGGGCCGCGTTGCGCCAACAACAAGCTTGGCCCATTGGAAGAAGCGCTCGTGGGAACCCCCATTGCCGATGCAAAACGTCCCGTGGAAATACTGCGTACAGTACACTCCTTTGACCCCTGCATTGCATGCGCCATTCACGTCATTGACCCGGAAAGCAACGAAACCCGCGTATTCAAAGTATTATAACCACATACTTACAATACAAAGCAGGGGCACTGTCCCTGAAACTCCGCCAGAGAGCAGCAGTGCCCCCTGAACCCCTGCAAGGGAATTCGATCTTCTAGCCGCCCATTGGAGTTTGTTGCTACGGCAGCAAGCTCCAGGGTGGCGGACTCCCCTGTGTTGGATTACTACAATGAGACAAAACGGACTTTTATTTTGAACGGAGCGGGTAGAGAAATTCTCTTCCTGCTCTTTTTTCTGGGAAAGTACCACGTTATTAAAGGAATACTATGGAAACAGCACGCATTCTTCTTCTTGGGGTTGGAAATATTCTGTATGCGGATGAAGGAATAGGAACCCACGCAGCCCGGCATTTAGAAGAGCACTATACCTTTTCCGAGAATGTAACCGTTCTTGATGGTGGCACCATGGGAAAGCTGCTCATGGCTTCCATAATGGACTGCGATCACCTGATTATTATGGATGCCGTTCTTGGCGGTTCTGCACCGGGCAGCGTGTATCGCCTCGAGAATGAGGGATTGAGAAAAAGCCTTGGTTTTCGCGATTCCCAACATCAGGTTGACCTCGTGGATACGCTGATAAGCTGCGAAATGGCTGGGCACAGGCCCACGGCTATTGTTATCGGAGCAGAGCCGGCAGACTGGAAATCCCTCAGCCTTGACTTGACACCCACAGTGCAGGGGTGCTTCCCCAAGTTTATAGGGGCAGTGCTGGATGAGCTGCGTGTGGCTGGGGGAACGGCTACGCCTAAAGCACAAGTTTTGTGATGCGAAGCACTGCTGTGAATATACTTATCGTTAACTTAACCCGCTTTGGGGACATTTTGCAAATGCAGGCTGCTATAACTGATCTTGCCGGTCAGGGAAAAAGCATTGGCGTTGTTTGCCTTGATAACTTTATTGGGGCTGTTGCGTTGTTGCGCGGGGTGAGCTATGTGGCAGGGCTGCCAGGAGCGGGCTTTCTCGCGGATTTGCAAAGCACCTCAACACTTGCCAAGGATGATGAGCGCCTTGAGCTTCCCACTGTGCCGCCCTTTGCATGGGCAAAAGCGCCACTACGGTTGTTTCAGTGGCGACAGGAGTTGGAACGGCAATTTTTACCTGATCTCATTTGCAACTTGACTCCCAGCCTTTCGGCACGCATTCTGGCTCGTTTTTTGGCGCGTGACAAGGAAATTGCGGGTTTCGGACTGGATCCCCACGGTTTTGGCTATAATAGTAGCCCGTGGGCTACCTTTCTGCTGGGTGCAGCCGGAGCACGGGGGATGAGCCCCTTTAACGTAGTAGATTTGTTCCGTATGGCAGCGCTGGGGCAGAGCGGGCAAATTTTGCCGGGAGATGCCACGGTGCAACTACCTGAGCAAAGCTTACGCGAGATCATGCGAGAGAAAATGAGTGTGTTGGCCCCGGCGGCCTGCACAGGTTTTGCCGGTTTGCAAATGGGAGCAAGTGAAGAACGACGGCGCTGGCCTGTAGCGTCCTTTGCCGCAGCGGGTGATGCGCTTTGGCAAGAAAAAGGAATATGCCCCGTCCTGTTTGGCAGTAAGGGAGAAAGGCACCTTGTGGAACGCTATGCAACCCTTGCCAAACATCCCTATATCTCTCTATGTGGTGAAACAAATGTTGAAGAGCTGGCAGCGGCTCTGAGCCTCTGTAAATGTTTAATCACCAATGATACCGGAACGATGCATCTTGCAGCCGGAATAAATATTCCTGTTGTTTCCATCTTTCTGGCTACGGCCCAGCCTTTTGATACGGGGCCATATCAGGCAGGCAGTTATTGCCTTGAGCCAGGCATGCCCTGTCACCCCTGTTCCTTTGGAACAACCTGCCCCCGCGAACACCAATGCCGGTACGCGGTCAGTTCTGAAACAGTTAGTGCCATTGCTCTGCACCTCACAGAAAACAGCGCTGAAAAATTTGTACTGGCAAGCAAAAATTCCTCTGCTGCTCTACAAAAGCAGGGACTTGCTTCACCAAACGCTTTGCCAATCGGAAGAGAACGAGTCTGGCATTGCATTCACGATGCAGCGGGATTCATGTCGCTAGAGTCCGCTTCCGGGCACGACAATGAAGATAGAACCCTGTGGTTCCGCGTTCAGCGTCACATCCTTCGTCAGTTCCTTGACAGGCCTCGCGCCTCTGCCTTTAGCCCTTCTCTCACCTCCCTGCCCTGTGCTTTTTCTGAAGCAACAAGAACCGCCATCACTACAGATTTGCGAGAAGCTATAGCCCAGGTAACGCTTTTACAACAGCAAGGAAAGGTGCTTGCCATGCGCTCATTACCTGCCATGCGCGATCAGTTTTTAGCTTCTTGGAATAAAGTACACGCCTGCTTGCGCCACAGTCCTCGCCTTGCCGCTCTCGCTATGCTGTGGGTGGAAGAAACACAGGCAGAAGGGCAAGATTTTCCCGTTACCCTTGCTGTTATTGGGCAATTTTTAGCACTTATGCAGGCATTTGAAGATCAAATAAACAGTTAATATAGCATGTTACTGCTTTTCAAATTCGTTGGTCTGCTTCTTGCAAGATTGTGGCATCTGAAAAACTATGCCCCCGCGGGGGGGTCAAGGAGATTACCATGATTGTGATTGACGGACGTGAAAGCGCAATGACCCTTTCAAACTATGCCAACCTTGAAGAAGTGCTGATCCGTATGGTTCAGGAAGAATCTTTGGAACACCGCGTTGTTGTTGACGTGCTGGTGAACAATGAGGCTTTTAGCGAACTGTACCCTCACCAGGCTGAAGACATTGAGGTTGACGGTATTAATCGTTTAGAGGTGCGCACCATCTCTCTTGAGCAGATGGCTTCTGAAGTTGTTGTTGAACTTCCCAAAGTTGTTGAACTTATGGCAACCGGCAGCCGCCGTGTAGCAACCCTGTTGCGCCAGGCAGACGTTGCGGAAGCTCTTGAAGTATTGCAGGACATGATTTCTGTAAGCCGCGATTTTCTCAACACCATTCAGATTCTGCGTGGGCAGTTCAGCGGAACAGCCAGCAAGGAACTTATGGCACTGAACGACACCCTTGGCGACCTTTTGGGTGAAATTGCTGACATTATGGCTAATGAAGATTGGGTACTTGTTGCCGATCTTCTTGAATATGAATACCTGCCTGCCTGTGAAGGCTGGCGCGGCGTTATCGCTTCCATTGCCAACGACATTTCCACTGCTCGGAGCTAGTTATGCACCCGTGTGACCAGCTTCTTGGTGAAGTTGAAGCCCTGATGAGCAATGAAGAATTTGCTCTGGCAGAAGAAGATATTGAACAAATGGAAATCTTTTGCGATCAACGGAAAGAACTTTTGCAAAAAGTATGGGAAGCACGCGAAGGATATGACCATGCCATTTTACGAAAAAGACTTCTTTTCCTTGAAGCGCGACAGAATGCTCATGTATTGAATGCTACTTCGCTCTATGAGCGCCTTGGCGCAATCTTGCAGACAACGCAAAAACAAGGGCAGTATTATGCCGGTACCAAATATCAGCAAATGCAGAACCAGAAGTCTCGTTACATAACAATGACATCGTAACATCTCACACTTCAGGGGCCGCTGTATAGCGGCCCCTCCCTTTTTATTGAAGATAGGCGGTAAAACCATGTCCAATCGCACATATCTGGGGCTTTGTGCCATTGCCAAGGATGAAGACACCATTATTCGTGAGTGGGTGGCATATCACCATGCCATTGGGTTTGAGCGTATTTTCATTTACGACAATGACAGCAAGATTCCTGTGCGCGACCATGTGGCGGATTTTTACAATCAAGGCATTGTGGAAAGTTATACCATTGCCGGGCCGACCATGCAGCTTACGGCCTACAATCATTTTTTGCAAAATCATGGCAGCGAATTTGTCTGGGTTGCTTTTTTCGATTTGGATGAATTTCTATATTTACCACAAGATACTGATGCACGATCCCTTTTGGCAGAATTTGAGGAATACCCATGCCTCTCGGTGAACTGGTGGCAGTTTGGCTCATCCGGGCACCTTCGCCGTCCAGCCGGGCTTGTTATGCAAAACTTTTGTGAGGTACGCTCTAAGGAAGTAAATGGAAAATGCATTGTACAGCCGCGCTATGTAACAATGCCTATCACCCCACATCACTTCCTTTTTTCTGATGAAGCCAGCCCCGGTATGCAGATGGTGGCTGTGAACACATCTAAAGAGCCTGCCGTGGGTGCATCCGCGCCACCCGCCACAGATAGGGCACGTTTGTACCACTATTCTCCTCGCTCACAGGAGGATTATGAGGCCCGGCTTACCCGTGGTGACGCAATCTACGAGCAAAACCCTCGCTCCCTTGAGCATTTTTATGCACTAGCTCAACAGAAGTGTGAGCCGGAAACCGGTATGCTTCGCCATGTGGCGCACATTACAGAAATTCTTCGTACCGGCAAGGCAAGGCAATATTGCCCGGTGGAATCGCTCTCATTGCGCGGGCGATCCCTGGCCCGCATTCTGGCGGATATGGCCCTGGCTCTCAGGTATAATTGCCATGAGGCGGCCTTTGTCATGTTTTCAGTAACCTTCCGAATATTCTGCGAAAATATAGAATTTCTGTGCATGGGAATCCGCCTTGCCCTGCTCTGCAAATATTACCCTCGTGCCGAGGCCCTCGCGCAGTGGCTTATTCGCACCGCACCCACCCTTGCTTCCTACATGCAATTGCTGACTGTACAGCTTGAAGCGCGCAACATCACTGCCGCTCTCCGCACAGCGCAATTCATCCGACAAGTTGCGCGAGATATGCAAGAGCCCGCCACAGATGATGCGGTGCTGAAGCTCTTACAGAAATACGACGTGGCGGCTGATTAATTGTTGCCACCCTTGCCTGCCTCCAAGTAAACGACTCTCGCCTGACTGGAATACTATACCCGCTGGACAATGTTTTTTTTTGCGTGTATACTTTGGTACTTGGCAAAATAGCTTGCCAAACAAAAGAATGACAACGCCTGACAGACGCGGTTACCCCCGCAAGCCTCTGGCATGCACGAAAAATATTATAAAAATGAATGCAGCAGAAGCTTTTATGCCGGATAGCCCCACCCCTCCCCGTTTTTCTCCCGCCACGCAGGAGCATACTTCTGCACAGGGAAGCCCTCACACTGATTTTGTTCTGCCCATAATCCCACCCTCCCCCACTCCTATTGCACAACAGGATGGTGTTTTGGTGCTGAACAAGCCCCAGGGGCCCACTTCCGCCTGGTGCATAAGTAAGATAAAACGAGGGCTTGGACAAAAAAAAATAGGGCACGCGGGTACGCTTGACCCCATGGCAAGCGGGGTCTTGCTTGTTCTTCTTGGACAAGCTACAAAACTCTCTGGGCACTTGATGGCAGACGGCGAAAAAATTTACTCCGGCATTATTCGCCTTGGCGTTGTTACCGATACTTGGGACGCCCTTGGGCAGGTGCTGGAAGAAAATTCCATCCAGGGTATTACCCAGGCGGATGTTGACAGGGAACTTGCCCCACTTCTTGGCTCGTACATGCAGGAAGTGCCTGCCTATTCTGCGGCAAAGCATGAGGGGCAGCCCCTGTACGCTTTGGCCCGCAAGGGACTTGCAACGCCAATCAAAGAAAAACGTATCAATGTTTCCTGCTGCGAGGCTGAATTGGTCGGCCTTGAGCAGATTCACTTCCGGGTAACATGCGGATCCGGCACCTATATACGCTCCCTGGCCCACAGCTTGGGGAGGCGATTAGGTTGCGGAGGCATGCTTTTGAAACTTACCCGGGAGCACAGTCACCCTTTTGGCCTTCAGGCAGCGCATTCTCTTGAGAGTGTACTTGCCGAGCCGGAACGGTTTGTTCAAAAGATTGCCGGTATCGCCGATGCCTTGCCCTCCTGGCCAAGGATCAGCGTCACTCCTGCTGAAGAAGCTCGCATAAAAACCGGGCATGGCGTGCCCTATTCCGCGGCAGCTCTGGGAAATGCTCCCTTTGCTCCCGGCATAAAAGGCTTGCTGCAAACTCAGACGGGAACTCCTCTGGCCCTGGCAGAAACGGTGCATGACACCCGGATGCAGAAAGGTGATTCAGGGGAAAATGGGCAAATTTGGACAATTGTGCGGGGCCTGTGGAATCACTAGCGCATACAGATGCGCCCTACCCTTTGGAGGATATTGCTGTGGTAATGAATGCTGAGAAGAAAAAAACGGTTATTGATGCTTACGCCAAACACGAAGGTGACACCGGTTCCCCAGAAGTGCAGATAGCTCTTTTGACCACCCGGATTCTTGAGCTGACAGAGCACTTTAAGGCTCACAAGAAAGACTTCCACTCCCGCCAAGGCCTTTTAAAACTTGTCGGACGCCGCCGGAACCTGCTGAATTATCTGCGTAATACAGAAGTTAAGCGGTATCGTAGCATTATTGAGCGTTTAGAACTTCGCAAATAAAACGCATTGGCAGGGGAATGCCTTGAAACAGCTTCCTACGTGTTTTCAAAGCATTCCCTGCCAATTCTTTACAATTTCTCTTGCTGAGCCTGCCACTAAGGCAAAATCAGCCGCGTCTTTTTGACGCACTCAGCACACGAGTGCTGACAACACGAAAGGGGGGTCCGGGTAAAGGAAGCAAGCGAGGGTTCGCATGGGCAAAGTGGCACAAGCATGCCCGCTGCCGCATCTCTTTCCGCCTGCTTATTTTTCCCGGAATCCCCTTCCTCTTAAGGAGAGTTTTATGAGTATTTTTCCCTGCACCCGCGTAACCGCCACAGTGGGCGGTAAAGACGTAATTTTTGAAACAGGCCGTATGGCTAACCAGGCCGACGGCTCCATCTGGATCCAGTGCGGCGACACTGTAGTGCTGGTAACAGCCTGCACCCAGACCCTTGAGCGTGATATGGGCTTTTTCCCACTTACCGTTGAATACACTGAAAAAATGTATGCAGCCGGCCGCATTCCCGGCAGTTTTTTCCGTCGTGAAATCGGCCGCCCCTCCGAACGGGAAACCCTTGTATCGCGCCTCATCGACCGCCCCATGCGCCCACTTTTTCCCAAAGGATTTCGGGATGAAGTGCAGGTGCTTGCCAGCGTTATCTCATCCGATCAGCAAAATGATCCCGATGTGTTGGCTGTAACAGGGGCTTCCGTTGCCCTCTGCCTTTCTTCCATTCCCTTCCTTGGCCCCGTTGCTGGTGCGCGCATTGGCAGAGTGGCTGGCAAGTTTATTCTCAACCCCACCGTTGCCGAGCTGGAAGGAAGCGATCTTAATTTCGTTATTGCAGCCTCACGCGAAGCTGTTGTCATGGTTGAGGGTGAAGCTCTTTTTGTTCCAGAAAATGTTGTGGCAGAGGCACTTTCCTGGGCCCACAAGGAAATGCAGCCCCTCATTGATGCGCAAGAGAAAATTGTAGCATTATGCGGAAAAGCAAAAAGAGCCTTGAAGGAATCTCCTGATTTTTCAGAACTGAAGGCCTTTGTGCAAGCAACCATTGGTACAGAACTGAAAGCAGCACTGATGGTTCCAGAAAAAATGGCTCGCAAAGAAGCTAAAAAAGCCGTTAAAGAAAAACTGATGCAAGCCCTCACTGCGGAAGGTTCCGCCTTTGCAGAAGTGCCCCAAGCCCTTGCCGCTGTTGGTGACGTTTTGGGTGAGCTGGAAAAAAGCATTGTGCGTCGCCGCATTCATGAAGAAGGCCTGCGCATAGATGGGCGAAACACAACCACTGTGCGCCCCATTCTTATTGAACCTGGTATTTTGCCTCGCGCTCATGGCTCTACCCTCTTTGCCCGCGGCGAAACCAAATCCCTCGTCGTTACCACCCTTGGCAGCTCTACAGATGAGCAGCGCATGGATTCTCTGGTAGGCGATGTAACCAAAAAGTTTATGCTCCATTATAACTTTGCTCCTTTTTCGGTGGGTGAAGTGAAGCCTGTGCGTGTTTCCCGTCGTGAAGTCGGACATGGCGCCCTGGCGGAAAAGGCCCTGCGCCCCATTCTGCCAAAGGACAGCAGCTTTCCTTTTACCATCCGCGTTGTTTCAGAAACCCTTGAATCCAATGGTTCATCCAGCATGGCGGCCGTTTGTGGCGGGTGCCTTTCCCTCATGGATGCAGGCGTACCCGTTCTTGCACCCGTTGCCGGCATTGCCATGGGGCTCATCAAAGAAGGTAACGACTTCATTGTTCTCACAGATATTCTGGGAGATGAAGACGCCCTCGGCGATATGGATTTCAAGATTGCAGGAACAGCTACCGGCCTTACAGCCGTACAAATGGACATTAAAGTTGCGGGAATCTCCACAGAAATAATGGCTCGCGCCCTGAATCAGGCCAAGGAAGCCCGCCTGCACATTCTTGCGGAAATGGCCAAGGCGCTGCCCTCGACCCGTGCAGAACTTTCCCAATACGCTCCTCAGCATTCTGAAGTTATCGTTAATCCGGAAGTTATTCGTCTCATCATTGGCCCAGGTGGAAAAAACATCAAAGCCATTACTGCTGAAACCGGAGCTTCCATTGATATCGACGATTCCGGGAAAATAGCCATTTTCGCGCCCACCTTCGACTCCATGGAAAAGGCGAAAGCCATGGTGCTGGCCTTTGATCAAAAGGCAGAGGTAGGGAAAAACTACGAGAATGCCAAGGTTGTAAAAATCCTTGAAATCGGCTGCATTGTGGAGCTTATGCCCAACCTTGAAGCTCTTGTGCATGTTTCCCAAATTGACACCAAGCGCGTGGAAAACGTAGCTGATGTTGTGAAGCTTGGTGACAGAATGACTGTAAAAGTTATTGAAGTTGCCGGTGATCGTGTCCGCGCCTCCCGCAAGGTTGTCTTGCAGGAAGCAGAAGGCATTGCCTGGAACCCTGAGGACACCGCTCGTCCGGCACGCCCACCACGGGACCGGAATGATCGCGGTGACAGAGGTGGACGGAGTGGCGATCGCGGCGGCCGCCGGTAAAAAACGCCGATTGAGCAGTAGAGGGATTTTTAGGGGAGGCGCTGCCTCCCCTAACCCCCACCAAATGGGATGACCCCATTGGGAAGAATTACTTGTTCCATGTGATGTACATTGCAAGGTATTTCACACAAGTCCGCCTGAAAAATGGCAACACATTTTGACGATATTTTTGCAGGAGCCGTGTAATGAGCTGGATCTGGGCAGCACTATTGCCACATCCGCCTGTCTTGCTGCCGGAAGTGGGAAGAGGCCGGGAAAGAGAAGCAATCTCAACCTGCAATGCTTTGGAACAAGTTTGTTTACGTATTACGCAGGCTTCACAAAAGCCGGACTGCATTTTTTTCCTCTCACCCCACCATCCCTATGCAGTTGGGAACCTTTTGATTAATAACGCCAAAGCCATGCATGGAAGTCTTGCTGCCTTTGGTGCCCCTGGAGCAAAACTCTCTTTACAGGGTGATACTGCGGCGCACGCGAGCATTACGGAGCATCTGCTGCAAAGCCGTATTCCTGTGTCTTCCTCCCCCACCTTGGATATTACACTGGATCATGGTTCTCTTGTTCCCCTGCTTTTGCTCAACAGAAAACTTTCTGGGCTGCCCCCTGTTATACTGGCCTCTCCCTCTGGTCTCTCAGTGGAAAAATCTTTTGCGCTGGGTCAAGCCCTCGCCCGTTTTCAAGATGACCGCGCCTGGGCCTTCATTGCCAGCGGCGACCTTTCGCACCGCTTGAATGCGGAGGCCCCGTCCGGCTTTCATCCTGCCGGAAAGGTCTTTGACACTGCTACCCTAAGAGCGCTTGGCTCGGGTAATTCTTCTCATCTTTTGCAATTACCCTCGGATATCCGTGCTCATGCCGGAGAATGCGGTTTGCGCTCCATCCTTGCCCTGCTGGGCCTTTGCGCAAATCCAATGGACATTCTGAGTTATGAGGCTCCCTTTGGCGTTGGCTATTGCGCGGCCTTTTATGATTTTAGCCAGCCTCAGTCAAACGGCTCCTCGCATGCAGAGAGCACGGGTGGCGTGACCTTGAAGGAAGCCGAAACGACGAGCGAACTTGCCTCCAAAGCTGACGCTTCTGGTGTGCCTCCTATAGATTCTGCGACGCTTGCCAAACCTGATTTTTCGCGCTCATTTTTACAAGAGCGCGCCTTTGCAGCCAGGGTCGCCCAATCTGCTCACGAGGTGCAGCCCCCTCCCCTTGTTGTGACCGATCCACTCCATCCCTATCCGCATCTGGCCCGCTTGGCCATCACGCGACACTTGGCAAATCCGTCCTACACAATTACCCAAGAAGACTTTCTAGCCTGCCACCCAAAATCGGAATTTTGGGCACAACGTGCCGCCTGCTTTGTTTCCATTAAAACCCTTGAGGGAACACTCAGAGGATGCATTGGCACCATCGTGCCCATCCACGACAACATCGGCCTTGAAATTACCCACAACGCCATTCTTGCCGCAACAAAGGACAGCCGTTTTGCCCCGCTGACTGCGAGCGAGAATGTATTGTATTCCGTAGATATTCTGGGTACACCTGAGCGTATTGATTCGCAGGCGGATCTGAACCCGGCAATATGGGGGGTGATCGTGACCAAAGGACAACGCCGGGGGCTCCTGCTACCAGCCCTTGCAGGAGTTCTTTCCGTGGAGCAGCAACTTGCCATTGCGGCACAAAAGGGCGACATTGACTCACTGGAAGGCGTAACTCTGCATCGTTTTAGCGTAAGCCGCTATACAGAGTAAGAACTGTACCTGCAAGACTCCACAGAGAACACTACCGTGCTTAAATTCATGTGTGCCATCATTCTGCTGATTATCAGTATTGCTTACAACATGGCTATAGTTTTAGCGCCTGGGCAAGCATTTACCTTTAGCAATATCCGGCAAGAAACGGGATATACATGGTCTGTTTCCGTTTCACCGCCGGAATTTTCTCTACTTACCTCTTACTTCTATCAGATTGCAACAGATACTCCAGATAAAACCGAATCTCGCCTCATCTGCTATGAAAATGGCAAAGCCCTTGGGCCAGCCCATGCCAACCATGATGAAATTCAAAATATCGGCAAGGGCCGATACTCGCACTGGTATCGGAGAATTCTTTTTTCTACATCCGATAACAGCGATCCAAAAAATAACGGACGTATCTATACAGCGCGCTTTGCGTATACTGCAAAGGCCTGGGTATATTGGGTAGCCGGAGGTTCTCTTTTGCTGGGAATAGCCCTTTTGTTTATTGACCGGGTAAAGCTTTTGTTTGGCAGGAAGGCAAAGTCTGTATAATATATGAATACCAAAACAACGGTCACATGGGTGGGCATACTGCTGGGCTTCGGCCTGCTCCTTTTTTTTCTAATTCAGCTTGACTGGGCCCTCTTTTGGCAGGCTCTACAAGGCCTGCGCCCTCTTTATATCGGTCTGATGGTTTTGAGCTGCCTGGGTGGCAGCACCTTACGCGCTCTCCGCTGCGGGGTGCTCCTTCGAGCAATGCTACAGCGGGAGAAAATTCCACTTTTTTCCTGGGGCAAACACTTGCGCCTGTCTTGGCAAGCGCTCTATATCGGTATTTTCGGAAATATGGTCTATCCCGCCAAGGCTGGCGAAGTCATGCGTGTATTTTATCTGCACAAGGCTTTCGATACCACAGCAGGCACCGCCATCACCGCGGCGACACTTGATCGCGTTATGGACGTACTGGGCGTTCTCAGCATAGGGCTTGCCCTTACCTACACTTTTTTGCCCACCAGCCCGCTCATGCGCAATGCCCTTTTTTCTTTAGGTATGGCCCTTGGCGTTATTTTGCTTTTAGGCGTGCTTTTCATTATTTTTCATCAACAGTGTCACAAGATAATACGCTATATCCTTACGCCGTTTCCGGCATTTTTACGCGAAAAATGTCTTGCCTTGCTAGGTCAAACAATAGATGCCATCATGAGTGTGCAGCGCCCATCGACTCTGGGGCTTGGCCTGTTTTGTACCGGCATGGCTTTTTTTTGTGATGCCCTGGCCTGCTGGGCACTCTTACTGGCTTTTGGCTGGACTTTGCCCTTTGCAGCAGGCCTTAGCCTTGAGCTTGCCTTTTGTGTTGCCGGCAGCTTGCCCTCCGCACCTGGTTATCTTGGTGTATATCAGGCTGCGGCGGTATTTGTACTGTCGGGATTTGGGCACAATGTTGCTGATGGCATTGCGGTGGCTATGATAGAGCAACTTGTCTGGTTACTCTTAAGTGGCTGTATTTGTGGTCTTATCCACCTTTATTCTCCAAAGAATGAAAGGAAATAATTATGTATACAGGAAAAGCAGTTCGCCTTGAGCGTCTTTTTAATCGCACAACGCGCCGGTGCATTATTGTACCCCTTGATCATGGGGTTTCCCACGGCCCCATTGCAGGGCTTAGTGATGTTCGACGCATTGTCTCTGAAGTAGCTGAGGGAGGAGCGGATGCCGTGCTCATGCACAAGGGTCTTGTGCGCAATGGGCACAGGGCCGGAGGGCGCGATCTTGGGCTTATTGTTCATCTTTCCGCCAGCACGGATCTTTCTCCCACGCCAAATGCCAAGATTTTAGTGGCTTCTGTGGAAGATGCCATAAAGTTGGGGGCAGACGGTATTTCCGTCCATGTCAATATGGGAGATGCCTCGGAAGGTGCCATGCTGGCTGATCTCGGCCGTACTGCGCGTGAGGCTGCGGCGTGGGGTATGCCTCTTTTAGCCATGATGTATGCACGGGGTGAGCATATAAAAGATCCCTTTGCCCCTGCCGTTGTGGCTCATACCGCTCGCGTGGCGGCGGAACTGGGTGCGGATATTGTTAAGGTTCCCTATACAGGTAATAAGGCCGATTTTGCCGGTATTGTAGCCTCCTGCCCCATTCCCATCGTTATAGCAGGTGGCCCCAAGGTCAATTCCCCGCGTGAGTTTCTGCAAACGGCCTATGAGGCCATGCAGGCGGGCGCTGTGGGACTTTCTGTTGGACGCAACATTTTTCAGCATACCTACCCTCAAGGCCTGGTTGCCGCCCTTGCCGGCATTGTCCACGCAAACTGGAGCGTTGACAGGGCGCTTAGCATTACCGGAGAAGCGTAATGCGCTCTGTTTTTTACAAAGCCATACCATACCACAAGGAAGAGGTGGCCCTTGCCCTTGAATCGGGAGTGGACGGGCTCATCGTTCCTGACTTCATGGTAGAAAGTGCCCAAGGCCTTGCCCGTTGTACAGTTTTTGCTGAAACAGACACGCCTCCATATCTCTCATCGGCAAAGCGAGGCCATTGCACAATGGCCTCAAAACATCCAAACTGAATAGCTATTTCAAATTAAATTCAATAGTTACAACAACACGCGCAATTTTATCGACGGTTGTTTTGTCATAGGTTCCACCATACTCGCTGGCCTCGCTATTTGCGCTATCTGGGAGAATATAGAAGGAACCTTGAGACGCAGAGCGCATGGAGCCAAGCTGTGTATCACCATGTTTAATAAATTCTTTGGCGCGAGCGCGTGCATTTTCTGTTGCATCGCTGATAAGCGACATTTTTATCTCTTCAAGGGTGGAAACGAGATATTGGGGCGAACCGTATGAAATATTTGCGCCACCGGCCATATAATCCAGCACAGCCGCGTGGGCTTTGCCAATCATTGCCAAATCTTTTGTGGTGATAATAATTGCTTGACTTGCTCCAAATCCATCCTGTTCCCGAATGGTACGGTCACCCACTTCTTTTTCAATATAATATGGAGATACCTCTTCATTCGCATCTTTTCTGACCTGTGTGGAAAAACCTTGCTTTTTGAGAAATTGATCCGTAACCGTTTTCTCTTTTCGCAGGTTTTGCAGCGCTTCTGCAAAAGTTTTACCACGGGCAGAGGTTGATATTTGCCATTCCGCATAGTCTGCCTTGATGGGTTTTTCCGCCAAGCCCTTCACTGTGACTGTGGCGCGACCCGAGCCTATCATTTTTGTCTGATTACCCAGAAAAAAAGCACCAAGCACAAGCCCAACAGAGAGTATGGTTGCAGCAAGAAGAATCGTTTTAGAGTTCTCATTTGTGAACGGCTGTATCATAAAGCTTATATCCTTTTTGAACGACAACTTGTAGCGTTTTGCTTAACCACATACAACAAATAAAAAAGTTTCGGGGAAAGGGGGTGGGGGTTCGGGGGAGGGGGAAAACACCCTTTTTAAAGGAGGTTTTCCCCCTCCCCCGTAATCTGTTACCTCTCCTCTTCTCTCCCCTTCGACGTAATCTACAAAACTCCTCTATTTTCCTTTGCCCAGACAGCCAGCGCCTGCTGAGACTGCACAATTTGCTCACCAGTATCCATATTTTTTATGACAACGGAATTGGCGACGAGCTCATCACCTCCCAGAAGCAGACAAAAGCGAGCATTATTCTTTGAGGCCTGCCGCATCTGACTTTTGAGGCTTTTGGATTGAAAGGAAATCTCACCAGAAAAACCGGCCTCGCGCAGCGCTTGGGCTATAGTGAGGGCCACGGTGGGAGCTGCCGGGTCAAGGGATGCTATATAAAAATCCGGCCTCGGGAGAGCGCTGGTATTTTCCGCCATCATGAGGGCAAGGCGCTCCATGCCGCAAGCAAAGCCAATACCTGGCACATTCGGCCCGCCAAGCTGGGAGATAAGGCCGTCATACCTTCCCCCGCCAGCCACAGAACCTTGTGCGCCTATGGTGGTGGAAACCACTTCAAAGGTAGTACGCATATAATAATCAAGCCCGCGTACCAGCCGAGGGTTGAGCGTATGCGGAATGTTCGCTACAACAATGATGTCAAGTACCGTATCAAAGTGCGTGGTGCAATCTGCACAAACATGATCCCGAATGAGGGGGGCATGGGCAGTAAGGGTACGACACCCCGCCTCTTTGCAATCGAGCACCCGAAGGGGGTTGGTGGCGAGGCGACGGCGACAGTCTTCACAGAGCGCAGCCGATTCGAGGTTACTCAAAAAAGTTTCCAATGCGGCATGGTAAGCGGGGCGACAAGCGCGGCAACCCAGGGTGTTCAGCTCAAGGGAAAGACCGGTCAGTCCCAATTCCTTAAGGAAATACATGAGCATAATGATAATTTCCGCATCTGCTTGCGGCTCGTGCGCTCCAAGGCATTCGCAGTCGAGCTGATGAAACTGACGCATTCTTCCTTTTTGTGGGCGCTCATACCGAAACATGGGGCCAAAGCTTACCAGCTTGCTGACTGCTTCACGGGCGGAGCAATTATTTTCAATGTACGCACGCATAATACCAGCAGTTGCTTCCGGGCGCATAGTCAAAGAACGGCCTTTGCGATCAGGAAAAGTATACATTTCCTTTTGTACTACGTCTGTTTCTGTACCAATGGAGCGTGAAAACAGCTCGGTATATTCCAAAATAGGAATGCGGAGCTCTTTATAGCCAAAGGCCCCAAAAACTCTGCGCGCTGTATCTTCCATTTGGGTAAAGAGAGTGCTCTGCGATTCAAACAGGTCTGCGAAACCCTTAATGCTCTGTAAGGTGCTCATGATATGTCTCACTGCAAATTTTTCAGTATGCGGCCAACGCTTCGGGCTCGTTCAAGGCCTGTTACCAGGTTATTATCCAACGATACGCAAGCAATTTTTCAGCATACCGAATCGCCTCTCTATTGTCAAAACAGACGTCATGCATCAGGGTGAGCGCAGCTAAATTTGTTACGGGAAGCGATGCTGCATACGAATAACCCCAAATAGAGGCCATTGCACAATGGCCTCTGGCAACTGCGTAGCAGGTGCTCGCAAGCGAACAGCGCAGCGTGCCTTTTCTGTTAGCTCCACTGGATAAAATGGTGTACCGTTTTATCCAGCTGAAAAATAAGACATAATTTTCTAACATGCTTTCGCAACCGGAGCGGATTGCGAAAGAAAGGCACGCTGCGCTGTCCGCTTGCGGGCGTTTGCTACGCAATCGCCAGAGATCGTTGCATCATGCAACGATCTCATTATGCAACGAACTCGAAAGAGAGGCCATTGCACAATGGCCTCTGGCGGATGCGCCAGCAGACGCCCGCAAGCGAGCAGCGCAGCGTGTCGTTTTCTTGGCATTTTGCACAACCGGCAAATACAATATTTCAAAGTTAATATGCCCTAGTGTCTAATTGTTAAAATTTCGAGCATAATTTTATATGATAA
>JAVBJS010000075.1:0-21828 GCA_031546885.1 Desulfovibrio sp. | reverse complement strand
CTTGGGTGGCTTCACAAGTGCAGCGCATCACCCGGTATGCCCAGGATGTTGCAGGGGGCAACTACACAGCCAAGGTTGACAGTCGGGGCTTTGCAGTCGAATTGTCGAATTTGCACACAGCACTGAGCGTTATGCTGGACTCTCTGTTGTCTGTCATGAAACAGGCGGAACAAAAACAGCAAGAAGCTGCACACGAGGCGCAACGCGCTCATGAAGCTGTCGCTGCGGCTGAGATTGCTCATGCCAGGAGCGAGGAAAATCATCAGGCAATGCTCCAGGTAGCAGGCCGGGTGGAGGCTGTTTCTCATAAGTTACAGCACACCTCCAGCCTCATTACCGGTAAAATTAGTGAAGCGGAGCGAAAAACAACGGCACAGAATGCGTTAATGGGTGAAAGTGTTACCGCTGTCGCCCTTATGGCTGATTTCACTCTGCAAATGTCCGGTAGTGCTGGTGACGCCGAGGTATATGCCGAACGTACCCGCGAAAGGGCTGCGGAAGGGGCAGGGCTGGTTAACGGAGCTATTGATGCCTTTGAAAGTATCCGGCGAGAAACCCAGGAGCTGGTGGGGCAAATTGAAGAGCTGAGTAATCGGACAGAAGGCATTGGCGGCATTCTTGGCATGATCAATGACATTGCTGATCAAACCAACCTTCTCGCCCTTAATGCCGCAATCGAAGCCGCACGCGCCGGTGACGCGGGACGCGGTTTTGCCGTTGTGGCGGATGAAGTACGCAAGTTGGCTGAAAAAACTATGCTGGCTACGAATCAGGTAGATGAGGCCGTCAGCGGCATTCGCAAGAGCATGCAAATAAGCGCTTCGGGCGTGGAGCGAACTGGCCAGACTGTAACCAAGACTGTAGACCTTGGCCATAAAGCCCAGAATGCTTTGTCAGACATTGTGCAGTTGGCGAATGGCATGACGGAGCGAGTACACAGCATTGCTGGACAGTGCCGTGAACAATCCGAGACCGGAAGTAAAGTAACGCGGATGGTAGAAGAACTCAAAGAACTCAGTGTAACTGTGGCAACAACCTTGAAAGAAGGAGAAACCGTTACCCGTACGCTGGAGCCGGAAGCCAAAGAACTGGGGTTGTTGGTAGAACAACTGACAAAGAAGTAGCGGTAGCAGAACGGGAGCCGGGGGCACAGGCTTTATGAAGGGAACCTCAAGGGATTCAATCTCTTGAGGTTCCCTTCATAAGTATTTTTACACAATATCCAGGTTCAATCCTTTTGAGTTCGTTGAACAATACAGCAAATTCAGTTTAGTCTTCCCTTAAAAAGTCTTCCGAAGGCTCTTAAGAGCTAAATGCCAAGAGAAGACATAATTTTTAGCGAATGATTTCAAAGCAGAAGCTGCTTTGAAATAAAGGCACGCCTCGCTGCTCGCTTGCGGGCACCTCTTGTGCAGTTGGCAGAGGGCATTATGCAATGGCCTTTAGTAACTGATAGGCAGCATCTTCTGGCGAATCGGCTGTCACCGTGGCATATAAATGGCGCTGTATGCACTGTTTGTCGTATGCTCTGTCATAATATGCCAAGAGCAAGGTTGCTACTGTCGAAAGATCGCCTACAGCAAGGGCCGCCCGAGCATCGCGGTGTGCAAGACCTCCCAGGCGCTTTTTGATACGGTCAAGCGCTCCCCCAATACATTCAGGAGATTGCATGGCGTAATCGCGCAAGACTCGTTTCAAACGTGCCGCATCCGGCGTTTTCAGTATAACCAAAGGTGCCGCTCGGAGTTGTTGATAAAATGCGCGAGGGACATTGACCGTACCAAGATTTTCAGATTCATCCTCCACCCAAATGGGACTTTCCGTACCATTGAGGACATTTTGACAAGGTGTAGCCGTATCATGAAAGGAGGTATCCGCTGTCGCTGCCGCACCCGCGTCGTCCACAGCATTGGATTGAGGAGTACAACGGCGCGGCGCAAGAAATGCCGGCATGTGCTGCACAATAGCCATTGCCAAGCGATTTTCAAAAAGTTCGCATGAGGGCTGTCCTTCACCCTCATGCCCGCCAAAGGCAGAGCCGCGATGATGTGCAAGGCCTTCCAGATCAATTATCCGTGCGCCTTTATCTCGTAGTATCATAAGTGCTTCTGTTTTGCCTGAGCCTGTTCTACCGCCAAGGACTTGTAGGGGAAGAGGTTTTTCCAGAACGTCCAAAGCAAAATGGCGAAAAGCCTTATAGCCGCCCCGCAAAAGGTGTACGGTAAAACCTGCCGCCTGGAGCACCGAGGCCACACCCTTGCTCCGCATACCGCCCCGCCAGCAGTGGAGAGCAATATGCATGGTCGGTGGGGCTAAAGGCGCTTTAAAAGAACGGGCTAGAGTAAGGGCCGACTGTACAAGAGTGGACAGCTTGGGGCCAATATAGCTAAGCCCTTGCAAAAAAGCCGCTTCCCTTCCTTGGTGCTTGTACAGCGTACCAACGTGAGCTCGCTCTGCATCTGTAAAAAGAGGAAGGGAATACGCTCCCGGAATATGCCCCTGCAGAAACTCGCCCGGCGAGCGCACATCAATGCAGGGCATACGTGTGAGCAAGGGTAAAAACTCGTGAGCAGGGTAGCTGAAAAGATCTTCAGGCGCAGCGCAGGCGCAAGGGAAGCCAGATAGGGACATTACTTTTTTGCCTGCTTGCGGGAGCCGGTGGAAATTTGCTGCAGCACCGCTGTTAATTCTGCCACATTAATGGGCTTGGGCAGGTAATAGTCCATGCCAAGCGAGAGGAGATTTTCCCTATCGCCATCAATGGCGTGGGCGGTAAGGGCCACAATGGGCAGCTCAGAAGAAATGGGCAACAGCTCTGATTCCGTCTTGCGCAAGAGGGCATAGGTAGCGGCGGATGGGGTAATATCGGAAATGTTGCCGTGTCGAATGCGTCGCATGAGGGTAATACCATCCATCTCCGGCATTTGAATATCCGTAATAAGACAATCGAAGGAATGTAGCAAAAGAGCTTCTATGGCCTGCTTGCCATTATTTACACAGGTAATGGTATGGCCTTTTTTGCGTAAAAGACATGAAATTGTCAGTTGATTCACCAGGTCGTCTTCTGCCACAAGTATGTCCAGCTTCTGCTGTGGTTCCTTGCGCATCCGGCCGGAGGAGCCAAGCACCCCTGTTGCCATAAAAGGAAGTGCACAGTGGATAGAAGAGCCCACTCCAAGCTCGCTCTCAACACAAAGATTACCCCCCATGAGTTGGGTTAGCTTTTGCACAAGGCCAAGGCCAAGCCCTGTTCCTGCATAACGGCGTGTCAGAGAATTATCCGCCTGGGTGAAAGGCTGAAATATTTCATCAAATTTTTCTTTGGATATGCCAATGCCCGTATCGTGTACAGCAAGATAGAGGCAATGTTTTCCACCCGGCTTACGCGGTAGAAGGGAGCATTCCACAAGAATGCTTCCTTTTTCCGTAAATTTAAAGGCGTTGCTCATCAAATTAAAAATAATTTGCCGAATTCGGGTAGCGTCACCCAGCAAGAGAGGTGGCAGGGAATTATGCAGCTTAAGCGTGAGAGTAAGTTTTTTTTCTTCTGCCTGATGCAAAAACATCCCCAAGGTTGAACGCATTGTTGCTGCGAAGTCAAACAACTGCAAGTCCAGCGTCAGAGTGCCTGATTCAAGGCGTGAAAAATCCAGAATATCAGAAATAATGCGTAGTAAACTCCGCCCGGAATAGTTAGCGATGTCAACATATTCCCGTTGTTCCGGCGTAAGTGGGGACTGTCGTAAAAGCTGTAGCATACCCAAAATGCCATTGAGGGGTGTGCGTAATTCATGGCTGATATTGGCAAGAAATTCATTTTTCGCAGCCGTGACCGCCTCCAGCGCGTCAGGCACACCTGATACATCGGTGACTGCTGCCGGTGTGTCTGTTCCTTTAGCGGCATTCGTCAAAACTGGCGCATTTGGCACAATCGCTGTGCCCGCTGTGCCCGCTGTGTCCGGCGCAGTGGGGGGCTCCGCAACAGGGCTACTTGCGTCAGGCGTAGCAGTTACAGCAGAGTCCGCCACCGGTGTATCTGTTTGAGTAAAGGCCAGCGCATCATCGGGGTGGGCAAGTGCCAAGTGGCGGATAGCGGAATTCAGCGTATGTTTTGACTTTGCCTGGATACTTTCGGGAGCTTCATCTAGCTGTGGTCTTGTTGCGTCATTGCCTTCGCTGCCAAGATAGGGGCTCAGGTCATTCTTTGCCGGATTTGTTTCCAGAAAGGAAGTTTGCAAGGGGTCAATATCTTCCAGTACGTTCCCTGCGGTATGGTCAATACCTATGCCCAGCAGAGAAGCTGTACCCGCCAGTTTGGCCTCCAGATCCACAACATGCTGGCGCGCCAGAACAAGCGCAAGTAAAATTTCCGCGTGGCGCTCTTCCACCGTCTGAGCATTGTTGAAAGGCGCTGGTGTTTTGACATCATTCATAGGCGAGTAACGAAAGAAGGTGGTTGGAAGGTATATTATCGAAAATGGAGAACAATGGGCTCTAAAAAACGATATTCCAACTCACAACAAAACTAAAGCAGTTTTATTATGAGTTGGAATAACATTACTTGACTATACACTATCGAAATTTTTGGCTACCCGAAAGTGTTTTATACCAAGTTGCAATCAAAATGGCGTTAATGTATAATAAGCTCCAACCAAGGGTACTCCTCCCCTTTTTAGTAGCTCTTCAAAGTAGAGCCTATGCCGCCTGCTTCAGTTTCATGGCCGGGGTAAGCCCGCCGTTAGCCATATTTGGGCGTTCGTTATTATACAACCAAAGTCATTGAGTGGCAAAGTCGCGCATCTCATCTATTGTTTCAAATAGATACTGATTCAGCCAATCGTAGCGAACCGTGCGATTATACCGTTCAACATATGCATTTTGCTGAGGATTCCCCGGCTGAAATAACAAAGTTGGATATTCCTTTTTTGTGCCCAGGCTTGAATCTTGTGACTTATGTTTTCCGGGCCGTTGTCGCAGCGTATTGCAGCAGGACTACCGCGCCACTCAATAATTTGATCAAGGGTACGGATGACACGCTCTGAGGGCAAGGAAAAATCAATCTCCATCCCTAATCCTTCACGGTTGAAATCGTCAATCACGTTGAACAGCCGGACACAACGTCCATTTTGCAGTTGGTCATGCATAAAATCCATTGACCAGACTTGATTTATCGTTTCGGGAACTACTAGCGGCTCCGGTTTGTCACGTTTGATCCGTTTCTTGGGCTTTATTCGCAAATTAAGTTCCAGCTCGCAGTAGATGCGGTACACGCGCTTATGATTCCAGGTGTAACCTTTGACGTTGCGTAAATACAAAAAACACATCCCAAATCCCCAATTGCGTTGGCTCTGGCTTAAGCCCTGCAACAGCTGCGCAATATGGACATTGTCGTCCGAGAGCTTGTGCTCATAGCGAAAACAGCATCGGCTGACGCTGTAAGCTACACATGCCTGTCGAATGTTCAACCTTTGTTCATTCACGGCTTTTTTGGCCATCTCTGCACGCAAAGACGGCCTTACCACTTTTTTTCAAGAGCCTCCTGCAGCACATCATGCCGGAGCTGTACGTCGGCATACATTTTTTTCAGGCGAGCGTTTTCCTGCTCCAGCTCTTTGAGTCGAGCCATCATCGAGGCATCCATGCCGCCGTATTTTGCCCGCCATTTGTAAAACGAGGCGTTGCTCATGCCATACTGGCGACAAAGCTCAGGGACAGGAACACCATTCTCAGCTTGCTTCAAAATCGCCAGAATCTGACTGTCAGTAAAACGTGACTTTTTCATATAAAATCTCCGGATTGCTCATTATCGGAAATTCTACTTTAAAATGCTACTTTTTTTCGGGGGGATTACCGTAGCATTCATCTTGTAGCCCTCCCTTGTCGGATTAGATGGTTGATTGGCGTTAACCAAAATCTAACCAACTTGGCGGGCTACTTCAATTTCTGAATGTGCGAAACTTTCTGTACGTTATCATTGCTTTCGGAATTTCCACAGTAGAAAAATCAGCACGGGAAAGAGAAGGCAGCAATGAAGGTAGTAAAAGAAACGCTGAACAGCAGTGGAAGAATTCTGCGAATGCGCCGTTCGTAAAAATTTCGAAAGGAAAACTTTCCCTCTGCAAGATCGCTCAGGATGATCCCGGTAATGAGGTACCCACTGATAACGAAAAAAACATCAACCCCGATAAATCCACCGCTGAACCCTGCAAAGTGGGCATGAAAAAAAATCACGGGCAGAACCGCAATGGTGCGTAGTCCATCTATTTCCCGGCGGTAACGAAGGCGAGTATCATTCTGCATTTTAGTAACTTTCAGTCTAGAAAGGTAAGAGCAGAAGTTTCCAAACATCATTGAACTCCCTTAAAGTCGTCACAGAGCACTAGAGGCAATGGCAAATTAAAAACGGCTTCCAATTCAACAACACAGGCAATGTTATTTTACTTTCGTGAGCTTTTAACTTTTGCAGCCTGTTGGGCAGCCAACCGGCCCTCCGTTTTTTTCTCCAGGATCTGTCTAAGTAGCCTGCTATCATCCTTCGTACTGCCATAGTAAAGATACCAAATAGTCTGTTTTGCTGATCTCAGCATGATTTTCACAAATAGCTTCGGATGCATGATGAGCTGGTGCAAAAGCTTGCTCGGCTTCAGTTTGCGGCGGGTCATAGCCACGAGTTTGTCAGTTTTGCCGCGCATAAATCTTTTACGCAAAGACTCGCCCCAAAGCCTCCCGGTAGTCATCAGGGAACACATTGCGCCAAAATACGCTACCATTCCGCAATTGCGAGGATCCACTCTCGAGCTAAAGACCCAGCAGATCAGGGAGAGTAATTGCCGAGCGAATTTCTCTTTTGGATACTGCGTCTGAGTAGCAGCCAGCTTGCACAATACCGTGCACGCTTCGCGAAATGCGGCAGCAAGAGCATCATCGGACATGAGCGTTGTATTGTCACGCTGATCGATCAGCAACAGGGTATTTTCCGATAATTTCACCCCCATCTCGTCAAGGGATCGAGCCATCAGTTGCAGCTGGCCGGCGCGCGTTTTGATAAATGTTTTCAGTCGCGATGTTTTTTCCCCGTGTTCCCGATACATAAGAAGTGACTGCGAAATACCACACAGCTTGAGTGTTTTCGAAGCTCTTTGCCATAGCTCGAGATCTTCGTTGGCCTGATACTCCGGGTTGTAACACAGCCCCCGCTCTGCAAAATCTTCCCGGCGCCACATGACGGATGGGTGAACAATGGGGGTGGCAAAGACCAATTGCCCGGCCACGGTTTCCGGGTCCGTACAGGCGTGATAGCAAGCATATATATCGTGAAATGCATAAACATCTGTGAAGCACAGCGATATATCAGTATTTTTTTTCAGAAATGCCACTTGGGCTTGCAGCCTGTAGGGAAGCGCTATATCGTCGGCGTCCATACGCGCGATGTATGCGCCGCGCGCCTTTGACAATCCCAGGTTGAGGCTAGTCGAAATATTCCCCGCCACTGTGGTATCTGTGACGACTATTATTCTGGGGTCATTAAACGCCTTGAGAATATCGAGAGTTTTATCAGTGGAGCCACCATCAACAACGATAAGCTCAAATTCGACGAGGGATTGAACCAGGATGGATGTAATGGCTTCTTCCAGGTACTTTTCGGCATTCAGCGTGGGGATTACGATAGACACTTCCGGTTCAAAGTTCTGCGGAAGGTACTTGGCGCGAAGTTTTGACCATTCCCGGTTGTTGTCACTCCATTCGGTAAACCCCATAAAATAGGGGGGGAAATCCCAAAATTTTTGCGGCCCATATGCATGCACAATCAGCGGCTTGAGCGGTTTATTGCTGCGCTCCGCAGTTATGCGTTTTTCCCGCCGCGCCATGTATTCCCCAAGCTGAGTAGTCAAAGTGGCATAGGCATGCCTGCAATAAATTGCAAGTTCCAAGGGATAGGGGGAAATACGAAATTGCTGCAGCATCAGATTCAGGACTCCCTGATCGGGCCACTCCAAGTATGCGGCGTACTGTGTGGTCGCTGTCAACAGCCACTGATAAATCTCCTGCCAGCGCACTAATTTCCGGGAAACTATCAGTATACCGGAATTATATAAGGTCGCTCCCATGTCGTACCCGGGAACGTCCTTCTTGAAATTGTCGCGATTTGTGAACTCCTCGCGTGGTACGGGGCACATGCCAAGCCCCGACTCGGCAGCAGCAAGAATGCCCGACGTGATGTCGCCCTGCACAAGAATATCAACATCGTTCCACACAGTAATGTCGTAATCATGCAGGAGGTTAAAACACTCATAATGCGCGAACATAAGCAAAGAATAGCTTGCAATGCTCTTGGGGTCCACCCCTGTAATCGCATCGCACTGGTAGCACCGAAATTCACACGGGCAAATCTCTCGCAGGGCCTGCATATCCGCGTCAGCGAGCCCATCATGATACACAATGACGTGCTCCAGCAAAGCCGGGCTATACTTTTTAAGTCCCAGCAAGGTATTGGCCAGTGCAAATACAAGCTGTCGGCTTATTCCAAAAATCATAGCTATTTTTGGAGCATCGTTATTTTTAATCATTGCTTACCCTGCGAGAGGTTGAGGGAGGACAAACGCCTGAAACAGAAAACTGCTTTAATGACACTAATGGCGCGAACTGCTCCAGAGCCTTATATGCGTCTCTTTTTGAAGACAACTAATTCACAATCCCCCGGCTGCTCCTTATAGGAGGACATCTGGCGATAATATACGCTGCTGTTGCCGTTTCCACGTGCATAATCCAGATACGCAAGCGGTGATGGAGTCACAATCATGAAACCGCAGTCATACGCAATTTGCTTCCACCAGGAGAGCGGCTGTATCGTCTGATGGAGAGGCACGCCGTCATCCGTTTCTCCCCCCTCAACCAAGGATATAGAGCAGGCAAATATACTTTCTTGATGCATATGTTGATCAAGGTTGGCAAATAACCCTCTGATAGAATCTTCCGTCAGGTGCTCCAAGACCTCCCAAGCGGAAACAACATCAAAAGTGAAAGGAGAGCTGCCGTTATCCGTCACAGTAAAGGCCTTGCCGATATCGCAGGTAAACAAGCTATTGCGCAGCAAGCGCCATTCCGCGCGCTGTTGTAGCTTGGAGATATCGCTGCCTTCCAGACCAACCCCGACATGACCGCGCAGTACCGCATCCCAGACTATGCCGCCTGCGGAACAACCAAGATCCAAAAAAGAAAGGGGGTGCTTTTTGCCAAAATGTTCCTCGCAAGCCCTGATAAATCGGGGGCTGCGAGTATGATCCATCACCGTCCCGATGGGTCGGATATGATCCGGGCTGTCATAAGCAACAGGATGATCGGTAATACACGAGAACTTGTGGGTACTATTAAAATCGATTTTCTCTTTTAGCACTACAAGGATATCGCGCTGCACCCAATCGATATGCGAATGCATTTCATTTGCTACATCTTGTAATTTATCACCAATTGAAAACAGGCCAAGCAGATCGCGATGCATGGCCGCATTTTGATTATGCATCTCGTCAAATCGTGATGCTATAGCATTTTGCATAGCATCAAGGTGCGAATATAGCGCACCAACTTTAGAAACGATAGCTTCTGATGAAACGTTGAGCGCATCAACTTTAGAAACGATAGCTTCTGATGAAACGTTGAGCGCGTTCATTTTTGAGGAAAGAGTTACAGATTCACTATCAATATAATTAAGTCTCGCAGACAGAGCTTTGAACTTTTCATCTGAAGCGACAATAGAAAGATCAATTTTTTGCGATGCACTCTCGACTGTTTTTGCCAGCTTGGTGCTGTAGCTACTTTGTGAATGCAGAAGTAGCTCAGATGTTTCAAGAGACTTTTTAAGCACCGCGTCAGTCGAAAAATCTATTCTCTGGCCGGTCTGGTCAAAGGCCTGCCATATTGCATCATTGATATTATCAAGTTTTTCTACAGTCCGCCGCTTGAACGGCAAGTACAGGGGCTTGAGAAGTTTTTTAATAATCCGTCGCACGAAAGTACTCTCCTGATGTGTTGTTTGCAATTGAGTTGAAGCCTCAGCCGGAGGTGAGGCAGGTGCAATATTCACAAATTTATTATTGCAGTTGGCAGCTTCGGCGTTGCCCGTACAGGACTCCTCAATTCTAGCAGTTTGTGCGACATTTTTTTCAACGGCTTTGCCGTGTAAAAAATCTTCTGCACTGTTATAACGAACAACATCAATTCCAGCATCAGCACAGGCAGCAAAATCTATGCTCCGAAAAATCACATCCATCAGACTGAGCACTTCATTATCACGGCCTTCGCGATCAAAGTAATCCTTTCCTACATAGCAAAAACCAATGAAGGTCATATATTCTGCTGCGTATAGCGAAATGTCGATATTTTTAAGTAAAAATAGGATTTCAATAAACGCAGGAAAAAGAGCTGTAAAATATTCTTTGGTAAAAACTCTGCCTTTCTCCCACTGCCGATACAGATAAACATCACAGTTGTGAGCGTAAAACTGCTTCGCAATGGACATATATCTTACAAAAAACACTGGGTCTTCGTAATATTTAATTTCCGGAAAGGATACTGAATTCTCAGCTATAACCTCCGCACTATACAAAAAGCGCGTAAACCCCCATACGGGATGGACATTATAATCCACATAATTCATAATGCAGTCGTGTGTAAACGGGAATCCACTATATTCGACACACTCATTGGTATCATCATTAACGAAACAACTGATATTCCCACCGGCTGTTAAAACATTATTCCGCAAACAACTGGAGTATAAAAGCTCAAGCACCCCTTCAGATGCAAATTTATCATCCGCATCCATGAAAAAGAAATACTCGCCCGATGCCTGCTGCATACCGGCATTTCTGGCTGCCCCTGCTCCTGCATTTTGCGGCAATTCAATCAGATGAACACGGGAATCTAGCTGCTGCAGTCTTTTGATCACAGCTACTGAGCTATCAAAAGAACAATCGTCAACGCAAATAACCTCAAGCTCCTCGATTGATTGCAAAAGTATCGACTCAACACATTCGGCTATATACCGTTCGGTGTTATGAACCGGAACAATAACGGATACCTTGACGCTTTTTTTGTCAACCACTGCAGCAATTGCTTTATGCTTCTGCGCAAGTCGTTCCACAATCACACGGGCTTCGCTCTCACCAAAATATCTTTTAATCTGTTGAGCAAAAGCGCGTTTTGTCCCGTCCATCACATCAAGGCGCCAACTAAACTCATTCAACATATAGAGAAAAAACACTTCTTGGTATGCACATTCAACATCATTTTGTGAAAGTACATCTGAAATTTTTTTCATCACGGGAATAATATCAAATACGCTTGCGTCAGTGGCGGAAGAACCCTGCAAAGATCCTATACGGTTTTTCCGGTACTTATAGTAGGTCTCTTCACGAAGGCGGAGGCTTTTTGCCTTGATTATCGCTTCATAGTAAAAAGGGTTGTCTTCATAGCGCCGATCTTCCACAAAAGTCAGGCTATTTTCTAAAAGAAACTCCCGCCGGTATAATTTATTCCAAGCGACGACAGGAACTTCTGAAGATACAAGATGATTTGGGAGAAGATCCCTATAGGTAAAAGATTTACCTTTAAGGTATGGAGCAAATGGGATCTGCGACCCCCAATCTCCGGTGATCTCTTCACCGGTTGCATCGTCAAAAGAAGCCAGGCAGCACATCACAATATCAGTATTGTCGATCTGAGCTTCTTTATAAAGCTGCTCAAGCATATCCGAGGCGATCCAGTCGTCGCTGTCCACAAAGGCTATGTACTCACCCTTGGCAAATTGCATACCATAGTTGCGAGCGCCACCTAACCCTCCTGTATTCCGATACACTATTGAAACACGAGGATCTTGCTGTGCAATTTCTTTTAATATCGAAAGTGTATTATCATTCGATTCTTTATAGACACAAATTATCTCTATCTCTTTGAAAGTTTGCCCACAAACCGATTCGAGACATTGCGTAATATAATCCTCAACCTTGTAGACAGGGATGATAACCGATATAGTAATCTTGCTTTGCATATTTCCTCGCATTACTAGTTTTCCAATCGCTCGCTATTTCTTACAAGCAGAGTACATCCCATATGCCGAAAACTGCTTGTAACCAGGATGCAAGGTTTCAAGTCTGCGCTGCATCTCAACGGAAGGCGGATTCCATGTCTCCCCATAGGGAGTGACGGTAAACGTACTGAACTCTGAGTATTCAAAAAATTTTACATAGTCTTCATAAAACAGGCGGTTGACTCGTTCACTGAAAAAAACCTGGTTGATGCATTGTTCTGCAATATTATCCCCATATTTTTTCCGCATGTGCGCATAAAGCTCTGGAGGGCTATAGAGCAGATGACCCCATTTGGGGTATGCCTCTGTGTTAAAGTTTATCTCAGGCGATACCCATGAGTGGTGCCCGTAGCATGACGAGTAAATAGGCCCGTGGTATGAAAAAAAAGAGGCTCCTTTCTTCAATGATGCGTGGATCGCCCGTAAGGCTGAGGGAATATTAAGAATGTGTTCCAGCGAGGTAATTGAGACGACTGCATCGAATTTCTCTGCAAAATCTTTGGGCATGTCTTCGATCTTGCCGTCATAGATCATGTAGTCAACATCTGTCGGAAATTTGGAGAAGGGGGATAACTTTTCTATTTTTTCTCGCTTATAATGCTCAGCACTTTTAGCACTATCGAAATGCGTAGGGAGGTAATCAATGCACACCCATTGAGCCGCTCCAAGTTCACCGAAAACAATATCTCGCGGCAAATTTGAACCGCCTACCTCAAGCACTGTTTTTCCTTTAAAATCGAAATCATTGGAAAAACGCCTCAAGGCGTCATACTGGTACTGCTCAAGTTGACTAGAATTTGTGCTCATATATCCCCTTGTAAGTTAGATGTGGCGGACAGGAATTGCTCTTATCGTGTCGTGACTATAACTGCAACTATGGTGTAGCCCCACACAGCCGGAAAGTCCCGCTTCCCCGGTACTCCTCCCCTTTTTAGTAGCCCTTCAATGTAGAGCCTATGCCGCCTGCTTCAGCTTCATGGCCGGGGTAAGCCCGCCGTTAGCCATATTTGGGCGTTCGTTATTATACAACCAAAGCCATTGAGTGGCAAAGTCGCGCATTTCATCTATTGTTTCAAATAGATACTGATTCAGCCAATCGTAGCGAACCGTGCGATTATTAGGTAGTGTCTATTCTTTTGTGCAGTCGATTTTTCAATTTTCGTAATGGCTAGGAGCCGATGCGTGATTTTTTCTTCTCGTCATACCTCTTATCTTTGGCTGAAATGAAGTTTATCGCTTGCCTTTTTTTTTCAGACTGCCCTGAAAGAGTCTCAGGTAATACTTCATCTTAAAATACGATAGGTAGCTTACACCAACACTCGAACATACCTGATCTTCGAAAGGCCCAAAGACAACATCCACGAGGCTATAAAATACACAAAGGTTCCCAGCAAAATTTCCAGCCCTGAACCAAGATTGTTTGTTGCGCGGATAAAGCCAAGGTCAATATTACCTATATAGTGCATCAGCAGTGGGTACAGTGCATAGATCCCCATTGTAACTTTTGCAACGCTTGCTATCCCTTTCTTAACAAGAAGTGACAGCTTTTCCAAAACATTTTCTAGCGATTGAAACAAAATAAAGACAGCTACCGAGTAAATCAGTACCGGAAGTTGATCTGCGCTCATGTATAGTTTACTGGGCGCTTTCTGCTGATACAGCGTAGACCAGTATGTAATGGCAAGAACAAAGAAAAGGCCATGAAGTGCACCAGCAACGGCGTGCTTGTATTTTCCAGCAATGTACCCATACAAATCATTATGGAGCAAGTACCCTAAGACAAAATACCCAAGAGCGGGAAATATCCAATACAAGGAAGGCATCCATGTATATTGAGCATACAGCACAAGATGTAACGAAATAAAAATTGTTGGAACAACGATCATAAGCACAACAAAATATTTTTTAATTTCCAGGGTCGCTTTCTGAAGTAGTATTTGCAAGAAAGGAGTAATGAGATACAGAGAAATCAGCGGGTACATAAACCATAAGTGGTGAAACTTCTGTTCTCTCCATATGCTCAGTACCTGCCGTGAGAGCACAATGTCTTCACTCAAAATATACTTTCTAAAAAATATATACAGCGTGCTATAAAAAAACAAACATATAACAAGCTTCAGCACTCGCTTACGCAAAAAAACCAGCACAGGCTCACTTTTACACAGAACGAGCGCCCCCGAGCACATAAAAAAACACGGAACAGCAAATACAGGGAGACAGCTCAAAAAATAATATTGCCACCAAGAATCGCTGAAGACAGCATAAATATTGCATGTTGTGTGAATGAGAATAACCATGAAGATGGAAACAACTTTAAGCGCGTCTATGTATAAAACACGTGCGGGATAAGAATTTTTACAGCTCGCGGGTGAATGCGTTACTCCATTGCTATCGGCAAGGTTCATGGTTCCTCCCTGAAAAAAACACCAGTATCCGGCAAGAGCTACCATCTACCCAAACCGGACAGCCAATAAAAAACTCGACATCTATACACACCCACCTACTTGCTAGGGCCTGTTAACACTATCTGAGGGCCTCTACAATTAAGGCAAAAACAATAAACCCAAGGAACATGACGTCAAGCTTGTCGTACCGAGTAAAGATTCGCCTGAAACCTTTTAACCTTCTGAAAAGACGTTCTATTTCATTCCGTCTTTTATAAAGCTCTTTGTCATAATCCCAAGACTCCAAGCGGTTGGGATTCGGAGGAACAACTGGCGAATATCCTAATTTCAGGCTCAGTCGCCATGTCTCGTTTCCTTCGTATGCCCTGTCCATGAGCAAGCTACAGGGCTCGGTTGTCGGGCCGAGCGTTAGCAGTAATTCACGGCCTTGAGGAGCATCTCCGGCATTACCGGGAGAGAGGTGGAATGCTAACGCGCAGTTAGGGGTCGCAGCAACCATATGAATTTTGGTTGTCCATCCGCCTCTGGATTTCCCGATGGACTGCGGACCTGTTTTTTTAAGGCTCCTGTGCCGTCGGGGTGAACTTTAATACTCGTACTGTCCAGAGAAACGGCTTCAATTTTGATAGAAATTAAACGTTCTTTTTGGAGACGTTCAAAAATCCTATCAAGCGTACCATTTTTACTCCATCGGCTCATGCGAGTATAAATAGAATGCCAATTGCCAAATTCATTCGGTAACCCGCGCCATTTACAGCCATGCTCCGCGACATACAGAATGGCATTGATGACGTGAAGGTTTTCCTGAGTGACATTGCCTCGTTGGCGCGGAAAGCTGTCAGCAATCCGCTCGTATTGCTCTTGGGATAACTTCATGGAAGAAGAATAATCCAAAAAATGATTTTATTCAAATAGTGTTAACAGGCCCTAGAGCATTTTAAAAGAAAGGCACGCTACGCGAGCATCCGTTTTGCATTTGCCGCGCAATTCCAAAATGAAATTGCGCTAAACAATAAGCATGGCATCACCATATGAAAAGAAACGGAAACCCTCGGCAATGGCATATTGGTATGCATTTTTTACGTTTTCATGTCCCGCAAAGGCAGAAACAAGCATAAGCAATGACGATTCCGGGAGATGAAAATTGGTAATAAGCCCATCAATCACCCGAAATTCTTTACCGGGATACAAAAAGATATTAATCCAGCCTGTATGAGGCGAGAGAGGCGAATCACCTTGCAGACCAGAGACTCCCTCCAGCACACGGGCAGAGGTAGTGCCCACCGCAATAACAGGACGCCCTTCCGCCTTCGCTTGAGCAATGGCTCGAGTGGTTTCTAATGGTAGTTCCACATATTCGGCATGCATGGCATGCTCCCGAATATCCGCGCTCCGCACGGGGCTGAAGGTACCATAGCCCACATACAATGTTACTTCCGCCCACTGCCTCCCGGATGCCAGCACGGCTTCCTTCAAAGCATGTGTAAAGTGTAATCCCGCAGTGGGCGCTGCGACAGAGCCTGACTTCTCCGCCTGCGCATAGACTGTCTGATACCGCACGGCATCGTCCTCCATGGCCGCGGGCTGGCGCCTGATGTACGGAGGTAACGGCAAGGTTCCGATGCGTTGAAGAATATCCAAAAATTCACCCTGCCAAAAAAGCCGAACACGGCACCGGCCAAACTCACCGCGCTCCACAACTTCCACACACAAATCATGGGCCAGCACAAGCCTTTCCCCAATGGGAACCTTTTTGGAAGACCGCAATAAGCCCTCTGCCAAAGCAGTACTCCACACCAGTGTTGAGCCTTGCGCCAACGATGCTGCACACTGCCTGGATTGCACAGAGGCCTGGGCTGTATCACACCTTGCAGCAGTCTGAGTTGGCATAGGTGCTGTCGCAGAGCAGGATTGAGCCCGCGCCTGCTCAGGACAGTGCGCTGCATAGCCGTAAGCAGGTTCTACCTCCAAAAGAGGAGGGGGAGTAAGCAAGAGGAACTCAACCCGCCCACCACTGGGACGCCTGCCATACATTCGAGCGGGAATGACCTTGGAATTATTAACAATGAGCAGGCAATTTTCCGGTAAATACCGCACGATATCAGTAAACATGGCTTGCTGCACATGCCCAGTTTGCCGCTGCAAAACAAGGAGGCGTGAATCTTCACGCCTCTGTGCGGGTTGTTGAGCAATAAGGGAGTCCGGCAAGACAAAGGAATAACCGGCAAGAGTCAATTCAGGCGAAAGGTGCTGCATACGGTCGTATCTCAAACTTATCGCATTTGCTCAAGGCGAGCAATGCGCTCTTCCACAGGTGGGTGAGTGCTGAAAAGATTGCGCAGTCCACCGGCAAAAGGATTGACAATAAACATATGCGCCGTTGCCGGGCCGCCGTTTTGCATCGGAATCTGCTTACTGTAATTGGAAAGCTTATAGAGAGCAGAAGCCAGCGCGTGCGGAGTGCCGGAAATTCGCGCACCCGTTTCATCCGCAAGGTACTCACGCGAGCGGGAAATGGCAAATTGAATGAGCGAGGCCGCGACAGGTGCCAGAAGAGCCAAGGCAAGAGAACCTAAAAATCCACCGCCAGAGTTGTCATTTTCACTACTTCCCGTTCCCCGGAAAAAGGCAGCAAACTGCATCATATTAGCAAGATACATAACAACAGTAGCCAACACCCCGGCAATACTTTGCACAAGAATATCCCTATTGGCAACGTGAGCTATTTCATGGGCAATAACCCCACGTAATTCTTCAGGAGAAAGAAGTCTTACAATGCCTTCCGTCACTGCAACCACAGCATGGGCAGGATCTCTCCCTGTGGCAAAGGCGTTGGGGGCCTCTTCCGGAATAAGGCAAACCCGGGGCTTTGGAATACCCGCATTCTGAGCAAGCTCTTCTACCATTTTATGCAGCATGGGAGCTTCCGAAGGCGAGAGCTCCTTTGCCTTGTAAGTGGCAAGGACAATCTTATCAGAAAACCAGTAGCTTCCCACATTCATAACCAGGGCCAGGCCCGCAGCAATAGCAAGCCCCCCTGCACCACCGAAGGCGCGGCCCAGAAAAAGAATAATCCCAGATAGCAATGCAAGCAGAAAAAACGTCTTAATGCTACTAGTCATACACCCTCCACAAACAGACGGTACAGATATACCGGCATAGCACTGCGAATTGTAGTTACTCAGATGTACTCTTGATATGACGCAAAGCAGCTATGGTACAAGCAAGACCCAGAAAAAAGAAAAGAAAATTCATGATACAGCTCCCGCGTAAAATATTGTTACTCTGTGCGGCACAATGCAAACTGCCTCAAGCCTATTTTTCTATAGGTAAGCATACAGGAAAAAATGTAAAGACTCAAGCTTTCCTACGGCTGGCCGACACGGTATCCCTCATTTCGAGTTTGTTGCACAGTACACCGAACTCTGCTTAAGAACCAGATGCCAAGAGAAGACATAATTTTATTGAATTATTTCAAAGCAGAAGCTGCTTTGAAATAAAGGCACGCTGCGCTGCTCGCTTGCGGGCACCTGCTGTGCAGTTGCCAGAGGCCATTGCACAATGGCCTCATTTCAGCACGGTTCAAAATCCGGGAGTTATTGCAAGGGAAAAAATTATGCGATATAGACCATTAGTCAGCGCAACTCTCTCTTTTTTTGCGTACAACAAAAAACTCTCGACCACACAAAAAACAAAAAGGCCCCCATGTTTGTAGAAAGCACCGCTACAGGTGATCTGCTCATGCGATACGGCTACCTCGCCATCTTCTTCGGAGCTCTGCTGGAAGGAGAAACCGTGGCGTTGGTTGCGGGTTTCTTTGCACATCAAGGGTACCTGTCACTCCCCTTGTCCATTCTTTGCGCCATAGCCGGCAGCCTTGTCAGCGATCAGACCTTATTTTTTATTGCCCGCATTCACGGCTTGCATTTTCTTGAGCGGTTTCCCCGCGTCCACCAAAGAGTCCAAAAATATACCGACAGGGCCCGCACACGCCCCATCGCCATGAGTGGTTTTGCCCTGCTTTTCCGTTTCTTTTATGGACTGCGTAACATCGCCCCGCTCTTGTTGGGGGCCAGCACCATTCCCACTCTTCATTTTGTTGTTCTTAACACGCTCGGCGCTATCTTGTGGGGCTCCCTTTTCAGTTGCATAGGCTACCTCATTGCCAGCCTTCTCACCTCCCTCATTGCCGCCTTCTCTCATTATGAAGTTATTTTTGCCATCCTGCTCGCCCTGATCTGCTCCGGGGCTTTATTCTGGCACCGGCGCAACAAATCACACATGCGCAAGTAAGGTTCGTTGCATTATGCAACGAACTCTGGCGATTGCACAGCAAGCGGATATGCGTTTACTTTTTCAAAAATCGAGTTCGTTGCACACTGCACCCCAATTCTGCATCGCACGGCTTGCTCTTTTGTTTATACGAGTGTATTTAATTGTAAGTATTCAACAAGCAGCCACTGTAATTCGTTCCCCAAAAATGAGGACAATAATATGATACGCCAGACATTGCGCTCCTACCTTTCAGGTCTTACTTTATTCATCTTGCTCTGGGTAAGCCCCGCTTTGGCCTTTTTTGACAACGAAACAAAGGTAACACCTGAAGGCAACGAAGTACGCATAAAAGCTGATGGCATCACACCCAAGGCTTCCTACTTTGCTTATACTACAGAAGGAACAAAAGTCGTTTTTTTTGCGGTACGCGATCCACAAAATGGTATTCGCATTGCTCTTGACGCCTTCGACGCCTGCTGGCCTGCAAAAAAAGGTTACACCCAAGAAAAAGATATTTTCGTCTGTAATAACTGCAAGATGCAGTTTCACGTCACTCGTATTGGCCTGCGTAAAGGCGGCTGTAACCCACACCCGATTCCCTTTACCGAGCGGGACGGAATGCTGATTATTCCGCTTGACGCGCTCAATGCCGGTATATCCTACTTTAAATAGAGCCCGTTATACATATGAACATCCTCACCATCCCCATTCGCTGTACCCAACAAAAATGGCCCCGCACCCTTGCAATGGTGCTGGTGTTTCTCTTGGGCGTTGCCTCCATTGTCGCTCTACACAAAGTTTCAACAGCCGTCGGTGATGGTCTCGAAAAAAAACTTACATCGTTTGGTGCCAACATCATTATTAGCCCCAAGCGTGAAAGCATCACCATCAGCTACGGCGGCATCCCTCTGAACAGTATGCTTGTGGACGAAGGACGTATCAACCTGCCCTCCACCCGCAAAAGTATCAGCAGCATTGCCCTGCACGAGCGTCTTGCCGTCATTGCACCGAAACTTGTAGGTATGGGCTCACTGGCAGGCAAAGCGGTTCCCATTGTGGGTGTCGATTTTATCAGTGAAGTGGAATTAAAACAATTCTGGAATGTTAATGGAACCTTCCCCGGCATGGCCGCAGGGTTTACCGGGGGCGCACAAATGGCTATGCCCTTTGCTAATCCCAGCCATGTCGATCACACAAATGCTCCTGAGCAGAAAGCCACCACAGAAAGCGCACAACCAGCACTTCCAGCGGAGAACAGCCCCGACAACGCTATGCCTGGAGCATCCGCCGCACAAATGGCACTGCATAATCCCCCTGTGGCTGCAACAGAAGACTCCGCACTGGCAGGCGCTAACATAGCAATTAAATTTCACCTTACCCCCGGCACTGTCCTGGACTTGGGGCACGGAACATCCATAACCCTCGCCGGAGTGCTCGACCCAACAGGCAGTGATGATGATAATGTGCTCTTTCTTCCCCTTGCATTAACCCAGCACCTGCTAGAGGCGAAGGATCAGGTCAGCTTTATCGAAGTTGCCGCCCTGTGCGCCGGCTGCCCCATTGAAGATATAGTGGCTCAACTCTCCACAGCACTGCCCGCCATGGATGTTAAGGCCTTACAGCAAATAGTTGCCCAGCGCATGTATTCCGTTAATTTTGCAAGCAGCCTCGCCCTCATTGTGGCCTTGGTAATACTTGTATCCGCATGCGCCATGGTCACTCTGTCCATGTTTTCGGCTGTCAATGAAAGACGTAAGGAAATAGGACTGTTACGGGCAATTGGCTATTCTCGTGGTGGCATCTTTATTATCTTTGCCGCAGAAGCCTTTGGGATAGGGCTCATTTCCGGATTACTCGGATACTGTGTCGGCTTCCTTGGGGGACAGAACATTCTGACCGGCTTAAACCTTGATGCGGCGACACTGCCACCTTTTTCCGCCTTTGAACTGTTGCGCAGCACCCTTACTGCCAGCTTCGTTGCCGTTATAGCAGCAGCCCTCCCAGCCCTCAAGGCCGGAAGAATTGACCCCGCAACTGCTTTGGCAGATTTATAAATCATCGCACCCTGGAGCTGGAATTACCATGCTGCAAGCTATTAATATTACCAAGTCCTTTCACACTCCCACCGAATCCTTTCCGGTTCTAAGAAATGTCAGCCTCAGAATACGCCATGGTGAGTTTGTCGCCATTGTAGGGCGTTCGGGCTCAGGAAAATCCACCCTTTTGAATGTTCTTTCTACCCTCATTCGACCCGATTCAGGGGAGGTGCTTTTCAAAGGGCGGGATCTCGGAACAGCAACCGAAGCAGAGCGCAATGCTGCCCGCAGCTCGGAACTTTCCATGATTTTTCAGGCACACCATCTCATGCCCTACCTGACAGCTCTTGAAAATGTTCTGCTTCCCTGCATCACCGGGCTAAAACCACTTTCCAAGGCACTTCGCCAGCAGGGAATGGATCACCTGCAATCCGTTGGTCTCGCCAACAAGGCCCATAGCCTTCCGCGTGCGCTTTCTGGGGGTGAGCAGCAGCGTGTTGCCATTGCCCGCAGCCTTGCCACAGGTGCGCAGCTCCTGTTTGCCGATGAGCCCACCGGAAGCCTTGACGCCGCTACCGGCGATTCCGTCATCAAGCTACTGCAAACTCTGAATAAAAACGGACTGACCATTGTCATGGTAACACATAATGCAGAATACGCGAAAATAGCCGGAAGAACCCTGACCATGCTTGACGGAACATTATAAGCCGAGTGCATAGTGCTCCGGGCAAATTGAGGCCATTGTGCAGCAGGTGCCAGAGGCCATTGTGCAACGGCCTCAATTTGAAAATTTTCCAAATGCAAAAGTAGAGCATCCCTGCTGCCAAGTGTATCTCCTTGGGAGCAGGGATGCTCTTAAGATCGCATCAGAGCGGTTAATTGCTGAATCCCCAAATAGAGATCGTTGCATTGTGCAACGATCTCTGGCGATTGCGTAGCAAACGCCCGCAAGCGGACAGCGCAGCGTGCCTTTCTTTCGCAATCCGCTCCGGTTGCGAAAGCATGTTAGAAAATTATGTCTTATTTT
>JAVBJS010000138.1:0-8328 GCA_031546885.1 Desulfovibrio sp. | reverse complement strand
CGGTTCCCCCCCCCCCAAATATTATTACTCACACTACACACTACTTACCACCAGCCACTCACGCCTCAACATGCTTTTGCGGAGGGGCCTTACACAGCGCAATGGCTCCCACCGCGACAAGCGCAATGGCAGCGGCTATATAGAAGGGCATTGCGTAGGTTCCAGAAAAGTCCTTAAGTAGCCCCCCTGCGAAGGGGCCGAATAGCCCTGCTATACCCCAGGAGGAGAAGAGCAGTCCATAATTGCTCCCTTGGGCGGAATTTCCGAAATACTGCACACAATAAACGGGGAACAGGGTAAAGATAGCTCCATAGTTCCACCCTATGAAACCGGCGGTAATCCAGAGCAGACTGTACGATCCTCCAACGGGGAAAAGACAGGCCAAGGCCAACACTTGCAGGCAACTGATGAGGAGGAAATACCGGCGAATGCCCAAAAACTCCACCAATACCCCTGAGCAAATCCGAGTTGCGGCATTGGCAATGGCAAAAACACTTACAATGCCTGCTGCTTCCCATGTAGTCAGTCCCTTATCGTGCGCATAGGCCGCAATGTGTCCGATGACTAAAAGCCCCGCGGCGGAACAGCAAAAATAAGCGATATACAGCAGTTTAAATTGGGGAGTACGAATCGCCTCAGCGTGCGTGTAATCCCGAAAAGTTTTGCCAACCGTTGTGGAAACTGGCGGGATCCAACCGGCGGGCAGCCAATCTTTGGGCGGAACTCGCAGGCACAGCCCGGCCAGACAGGCCATTATCCCCATGGCAACGCCGCAATATCGAAAGACATACCGCCAGCCAAGGTCGGGATTTTCCATAATGGATGCGGATAACGGCGCCATTATGAAGGAACCAAGGCCAAGACCAAGCACAATAACTCCTGTGGCAAGGGCACGCCTGTCGGGCCACCAGCGCGGTGCAAGAGCAACCGCCGGCAGATAGATAAGCCCTGCTCCCGCTCCCGCCATAAGACCATAGAAGAGGTAAAGCTGGATCTTGGAATCAATGTACCCTGTAAGGGCAAAACCGGTACCAAGTAACAGCCCCCCTGCAAAAACCACACGTTTTGGCCCAAACTTGTCGTTGAGCTTCCCGGCAAGAAAACTGGATGTACCAAAAAGAAAACAGCAAATAGCAAAGGCAAGGGCTATCTCCGCCCGCGACCAGCCAAACTCCGCATTAAGGGGTTTGATAAAAAGACTCCATGAATACGTGGTCATGCCCACAGTGGCGTTGATAATGAATCCGAGAAAAAGCGGAATCCAGCGAGGATAGGGTGAAACCTGTTCCATAAAAAAACTCCTTACCGGGACGATGAGTTCGTTGCACAATACAGCAAATTCAGTTTAGTCTTCCCTTAAAAAGTCTTCCGAAGGCTCTTAAGAGCTAAATGCCAAGAGAAGACATAATTTTTATCGAATTATTTCAAAGCAGAAGCTGCTTTGAAATAAAGGCACGCCGCGCTGCTCGCTTGCGGGCGTCTGCTGGCGCATCCGCAGAGGCCATTGTGCAATGGCCTCACGATATGAAACTGGAGCAATTTCAAAATGAAACTGCTCCAGCAAGTACTCTTATTCTTCAGGCACTTCTTGATAGACTGCCTCAGCGCCAAGCTCAGGGTTCATGAAGAAATCCCCTCCCTCATAAATATAACTCGGCTGCTTCGCTTCATTGACAAGAAGGCGAAATACATCCGGGCGCGCATAATGTCCGGCAACGTCAAAGTCGAATCGGGCTTCCAAAATGGTACCTAAATCCAGCTCTGCAATGCCAATGGCCTCTTCATCCCAGAACGGCCCGGCAAGGTATTCGCCCATAGGGCTGATAATGGCACTGCCACCACGGTGCAGCACTTCCGGCATATCATCCAGCTCTTTGTAGCACAGTAAATCGGTGGGGTAGACAGATTTCGTCAGGTACTGGTTGCAAGTAAGCACAAAGCAGCGCCCTTCCATAGCGATGTGGCGCACTGTAAGCTGCCAGCTATCTCGCGCATCAAAAGTGGGCGCCTGATAAATTTCAACCCCCTTGCCATACATTGCCATACGTAAGGCGGGCATATAGTTTTCCCAGCAAATAACCGACCCCATCCGACCATACGGGGTAGAAATAACAGGCATAGTGCTGCCATCACCTTCTCCCCAGATAAGACGCTCGGCAGCGGTCGGTTTTAATTTTCTATGCTTGCCAAGCAGGGTTCCGTCTGGGCCAAACATAACTGCGGTGCAATACAGTGTTGATGTGCCTTCTTCTTTTTCAATAACCCCTACGGTAATATAAGCCCCAGCCCGAGCTGCGGCCTCACCAATGCGAGCGGTTTCAGGGCCGGGAACCGATATGGCGCTTTCGTAATACCGGCGAAAATCTTTACGCCCTTCCGGGGTACGCATACCAACGCGCACTCCAAAATGCATACCTTTGGGATACCCCGAAATAAATGCCTCGGGAAACAAAACAACCTTTGCACCCTTAGCAGCAGCTTGCCCAATAAGGTCAATGGTTTTAGCCACAGTAGCCTCTTTATTGAAGGGTACCGGGGTTGCCTGGACAACAGCCACTTTAACAGTTTGATTGACGTGGGACATGCGAATCTCCTTTTACAGGCTAAGGGTATGTGTACGCAAAAAACCGAAAGCTCAGCGCAAAGGCAAAAGATTTATTTCTCCTATGGGATACGTACTCAATCGTTTGGGTTGCTACAATGAAACTTCCTTGCTACATGGTTGCTTTCAGTATATTTTATGTACCCAAAGGTTTGCGTAAAGTCAAGTTGACTATGTGCACAGTATTATTCTGTAATAATTCAGCTATACCAGTATGTCTTTATAAAACGAGCAAAAAGCTATGACAAACCAGCGCGACCCCACCTTACAAATGTTGGCGCAGCACCTTGGCATACATGTTTCTACCGTTTCGCGAGTGCTGAATGGCTCCGATCAGGAGGCTGCCAAGGCGGCATCCGCCAAGAGCATTGCCCGCATCAAAGCCTTGGCGGAGGAATGGGAGTATCGCCCCAATCCCCATGCCATCAGCTTACGCAAAAGCAGAAGCAACCTTATTGGGGTTATTGTTCCCCGCATTTCTGATCTGGTGCTTGCCTTTATCTATGAGGGTATTGAGCAAACTGCCCTTGATCATTCTTATTTTACCTTTGTTACGAACAGCTATAACGATCCACAAACGCAATTAAAACAAATCCGCACAGCACAGCGGCGACGAGTAGACGGTCTCATCCTGGGCGACGCTCATATGGATGCGGCAATGCGCCCGCCCCTGAGTACCCTGCGAATGCCTTTTGTTCTGGTAAACCGCCGTTCGGGTACCCTGCCCTCCGTTACCTGTAATGATTATCTGGGGGGGTGCCTCGCCGCCGAGCACCTCTTGCAGCAAGGGCATACCTGCATCGGCATAGTGGCTGGCCTCAGCTTCACCAGCACAGGCCAAGAAAGAGCAGCGGGATTCATCGACACCTGCCGTGAGCGCGGCGTCCACATTCCCCCGGACTATTGTATGGAATGTTCCTTTGATACAGCAGCAGGGCACGCCACCGCAGCCAGATTGCTCACCCTGCGGCCTCAACCCTCCGCCATATTTGCCGTCAATGACTTTGGAGCCATCGGCGCCATGGGAGCTGTTCGCGCTGCAAGCCTGCGCGTGGGGCCAGATATCGCAGTGGTTGGCTTTAATGATACACCCCTCGCAGCAGAACTTCCCGTGCCTCTCACAAGCATACGCTCACCCCTGCACGAAATGGGGGCAAAAAGTATGGAACTCTTGCTCTCGTTGTTACAAGGAGAGTATGTGGAGTCTATACGGCTGCAACCGGAAATAATCATCCGCGCCAGTAGTTTGGGGAAATAGAGAATTTTGGGGAAGATTGAAAAGAGGCCATTGCACAACGGCCTCTGCGGATGCGCCAGCAGACGCCCGCAAGCGAGCAGCACGGCGTGCCTTTATTTCAAAGCAGCTTCTGTTTTGAAATCATTCGATAAAAATTATGTCTTCTCTTGGCATTTAGCTCTTAAGAGCCTTCGGAAGACTTTTTAAGGGAAGACTAAACTGAATTTGCTGTATTGTGCAACGAACTCGAAAAAAGAGTCTGCTTCGCAGTCCATACCCCTAAACGCAAGTTTGGGTGGGTAATGGACCGCCCATTACCCACCCTAAGGCTACTTGCAAAAGGAAGGAATACTTATATATAGCAAGGATGATGCCAAATAAGACACTTTTTCTCTAATTTTTTATCTATTAAAATCAGCATGTTGCAACTTATTACTAAATGCAGAATTTACAAGTTTGTTTAACATTTTTAACTTCTCCCAACAAAGCTTTAAGCAATCTTGATATAGCTTACCAAGAAAGGGCCGAAATAATAGATTGAATAACAAAAAAAACACATTGCGCTGCAAAGTATTATTGAAATTTGAGTGGGATTTTCAAAAAATGCTCCATTTGCCTGACACTGATGCCTTACAAAAAAATTAAGTTCAAAATATATCTAATGGTATAGTTTTTTATACACAAGAAAAAGATACATAGCGCCCGGCCGTAGCAATGAAATTCATTGCCTAGAGTTCCTTTCACAACACAACGAACTCTGGCGATTGCGCAGCAAGCGGACAGCGCAACGTGCCTTTCTTTCGAAATCAGCAACGGAGGCCCCTATACAATGGCCTCCAAATCTTCTGGCATCAAAACGCGCAATGTTGTCCAGGCAGATTCGGCCGCAATGGAGAGCCAGTAAGTGCCTAGGCGTTTTTGAGTCCAGGCAAGAGTGGGCATAATTGCTGTTATTGGGCATTGCGTAGTATCCAGCTCAAGAGGATCGGCCAAAAAACCTGTTCCCTGCACCTTAAGAATGGCTTCCTTGAGGGTCCAGCGACGAATAAGCTCATCCTGCATATTTTGCGAGTTCTGCGCACTCGACAAGTCCCTTATTTCCTGCATCTCAGCCAGAGTAAAAACCCTTTGAAAATCCTCAAGTTGCAAGGGCTGTACCTGTTCTATATCAATGCCCACTCTGGTGGAATGTGGCGCAGTGGTGCTTTTTCCTATAACGCAAGCGGCATACTCCCCTGCATGAGTGAAGCTTATGTGCAGGGCCGTACCGGGAAGATGCGGCTGTCCGCTGGGGGCATGGGTGAGCGCAGCCAGGGTTTTCTGCGGTATTGTGCCATCAAGCTGTTGCACACCAAGGGCAAGAAGAAAGCGGGCCAAGAGTCGCCGTGTTCGGTCTTGGGGCCGACGATTTTTCTGGATGGTTTCCTGCTGTGCGGCGGAAAGAGAGGCGTACACCCATTCTTCCGCAGAAGAGTGGGCGAAGTCTGCACATTTACCCACCAAAACCAGAAGCTCATGCGTACCTTGCTTCATTGTATTACAGATCCTTGGGTGTAATGTTTCAATAGATTATTCACCCTAAACAGCCGGGTGGCGTCCTCTTGGCTAATGCGGAAAAATAACGTATAAGGCGCACACTTTGCAAGGGTGCTACTCGTGCCGGCATTGACCGCACGCTGTGTCGTGATTGCTGCCAAGTGAGATTGTTACACAGAATCAGGAATGCTTTTGCAAGTCATTCCAAAGGCATAAAGCATGAAAACATACCGCGACCATTATTTTTTAAAGGCCAAGCAGGAGCAGTACCCTGCTCGATCTGTCTATAAATTAAAAGAGATCGACAAGCGCTTTCATATTTTTCGTCCTGGCCAGCGCATTCTGGATTTGGGCGCAGCCCCTGGGTCATGGTGCCTTGGCGCGGCCGAGCGCGTGGGACCGACTGGCCTTATTATTGGTGCAGATATCCAAACAACCCTAACGACGTTTCCGGCGCAAGTACAATTTTATCAGGAAGATGTCTTTCATCGCTCGCCTGCCTTTGAGGCTCTTTTAGCAAGCGTTGGCCCCTTTCATGTGGTACTCTCGGATATGGCCCCAAGCACCACAGGGCATCGCGGCACAGATCAGGCTCGCTCTGCGGCACTCTGCGAAGAAGCGCTGGACGTGGCCACAGGTTGCCTCATCAAGGGCGGAAGCTTTATTGTCAAAGTATTCATGGGCCCTGATGTTAAAGCCTATGCGGACGCGCTGCGAAAACTTTTCGATTCTGTAAAATCGTTTAAACCGGCAAGCTCTCGCTCGGAAAGCATGGAAACATTTTATGTAAGCCGAGGTTTTCGCGCACTGCTGCCACCCCCTGATCCTGGAGACTCCCCGCAGTGATGCGGCGTGTGCTTGCGGTGTCACACCAGGGTCTGTTGACACTCAATACGCATTGCATAAACAAGAGCGGCTTGAGAGGAGCTTTTACAGCAAATATAAACGCGTGATGATACATCTCATCCATAAATTGCTTTGAAGGAGTTTGTATGGCAGGTCATAGTAAATGGAAAAACATTCAACACCGGAAAGGGCGCCAGGACGCCAAGCGGAGCAAGGAGTTCACCCGTGCCGCAAAAGAAATAATCATTGCCGCCAAGGGCGGAGGAAACCCGGATTATAATCCGCGTCTGCGCTCTGCCATTGCCTTTGCCAAAAGCGTAAGCCTGCCCAAAGAGCGCATAGACTCAGCCATTCGCAAGGGCACAGGAGAAGAGGCCGGAGGGGATATCTTTGAAATTACCTACGAAGGCTATGGCCCAAGCGGCATTGCAGTTCTTGTGGAAGTTGCAACAGATAACCGCAATCGAACAGTTGCTGAAGTGCGCCATATGTTCCTTAAAAGCGGCGGTGCCATGGGCGAAGCCGGGTGCGTAAACTGGATGTTTGACCAAAAGGGCGTCATTTCTTTTGATAAAACCAAATATTCCGAAGATACCTTGATGGAACTGGGGCTTGAAGCTGGAGCCGAAGATATTATTGATAGTGGCGATTCCTTTGACGTTTATTGCCGCCCTGTGGATTTTGAATCACTCCGCCAAGCCTTTGAAGACGCTAAAGCAATTTACGAATCCGCTGAGATCTCCATGATCCCGCAAAACACCATTACCGTGGATACGGATACAGGCAGAAAGCTGTTACGCCTTGTGGAAGCTCTGGAAGATAACGATGACGTGCAAAACGTATATGCGAACTTCGAACTGCCCGACGACTTTGAGGAATAATGGTTCTCAATTCTATGCAGCGATCTGATATCACAGTACTTGGCGTTGACCCAGGCTCGCAATGCATGGGCTGGGGTATTGTGCGTGAAGTCTCGGGAGTGCTTTCGCTGGTGGCCTGCGGGTGCGTGCGGCCTAAAGCGGAAGCCTTTTCTGCACGCCTTGGCGAGCTTTTTACCGAGCTTGCAGCACTAGTGGCATTGCACCGGCCCCATGAAGCTGCCATTGAAAGCGTTTTTACACACAAAAATGTGCTTTCGGCATTAAAATTAGGACAGGCGCGAGGCGCTGCTGTTGCTGCTTGTGCGGCACACACCGTACCCGTAGCGGATTATGAACCCACCGTGATAAAAAAAACACTGGTGGGCACGGGCAGGGCAGAAAAAACGCAGGTAAGCTTTATGGTTGGGCAGATACTTGGCGTTGCTCCCTCCTGGGCGGCAGATACCGGCGATGCCTTGGCCTGTGCCATTTGCCACTTGAATACGCGCCGGATGCAACGATTGACAGGGCTGCGATAAAAGGACAAGCAAATTTACGAAAATTTACTTGCCAGCGTCCGCATCTTCTTTTATACATTGACCGCACCTGTGTATGAGCCGTTGTATTTATTACAATGATGATGTGCGGGCGTTGCCCCTTGTGCGCAACCAGGTGCGGGCTGTAATCACAGTGCAGCAAAACAGTATTATTCGGGATGTGGCTCAGCCTGGTGGAGTGCAGCGTTCGGGACGCTGAGGTCGAAGGTTCAAATCCTTTCATCCCGACCAGAAAACACCGTAAAATGCGATTATTGTAAAGTGGCCTCAAATACCGAGAGCAATTTCATTTTGAAGTTGCTCTCGCCTCGTTTATACACTTTTACAGGCTTTACCACTAAACAATTACACATATCACCTTGGGTAGTATCGTCAAATTGAGACCATTGTGCAATGGCCTCTGGCAACTGTGCAGCAGGCACCCGCAAGCGAGCAGCGCGGCGTGCCTTTATTTCAAAGCAGCTTCTGCTTTGAAATCATTCGATAAAAATTATGTCTTCTCTTGGCATTTAGCTCTTAAGAGCCTTCGGAAGACTTTTTAAGGGAAGACTAAGAACTTATCCATAAATAAGGAGAGCGTGTGGCAAGAGCAAGGAAAATGGTTTTTTTGCGGAGGGAGTGGACTCTTATGTCCTCGACCCAGAGCAAAAAAGGCATTTGACGCAGCTATTGACCACGAACATCCTTATT
>JAVBJS010000059.1:0-7331 GCA_031546885.1 Desulfovibrio sp. | reverse complement strand
AGAACTTATCCATAAATAAGGAGAGCGTGTGGCAAGAGCAAGGAAAATGGTTTTTTTGCGGAGGGAGTGGACTCTTATGTCCTCGACCCAGAGCAAAAAAGGCATTTGACGCAGCTATTGACCGCGAACATCCTTATTTATGGATAAGTTCATAATCTTATTGAATGATTTCAAAGCAGAAGCTGCTTTGAAATAAAGGCACGCTACGCTGCTCGCTTGCGGGCACCTGCTGTGCAATGGCCTCTTCTCAGGAAAGTATGCAACGGTCTTAACAGGCATAAGCAGGTTGGATAATGCTTTTACGAAGCCTTGGCTCCCTTAGGAATATAGCCTTTCTTTTTATTGCCTTGGTGCTTGTGCCTGCCTTGGTTCTTATCATTTACTCTGCTTACAGCCGTTATCTAACCACTCAGGCGGCCTTGGAGAATAGAGCCTCCGCCATTGCGCGTCATATTGCAGATGAGCAGGCCAGCACTCTTGAAGGTATTCGCTCTCTTGCTATAGCCCTTGCAGAGGTGCAAGAGGTGAAGACTGCGGACAAGAAGGCGTGTACCGCGCTTTTCCAAAATATCAAGCCAAATTTCAGCGCATATGCCGAAATTCGCCGCAGTGATGTTGATGGCAATGTCATTGCTTCTTCAGAGGCACGCCCTCTTCAATTTACCCGGGAGGAGAGATCGCAGTTGTCTGCTTCCGTGAGGTCTCAAGGATTTACTCTTTTTGCTACGATTTCATCCTTGGGCGAATCGGTTACGTTCGTGCATTGCGTGCAGCCTGTGCGGCAAAATGATGTTTTAGTGGGCTATATCATTGTTACCGTGCGGCCTACAATGGTGGCGGAGCGGGTTGCGCCAAACATTGGCAAAGGTATTTCTGCTATTTATATCAGTAGCCTGCAAGGAGCAGTGGCTTTTCAGGCCACTGGAAGTGGCTCGGAATGGCAAGATGTGCCCAAGGCCCCAAACCTGGTGCGTGCTCTCAAAAAGCTTGAGGGTGTAAAGGAAAAATCGGGAATCATCCGGCCTGCTGAAAATGATGGGACAACTCCTTTTGCTTACAGATATGTACGGTTTTCGCCGGAGATGCCCCCCATTTTGACTGTTGCGGTGAGTTTTGACCCGGCATATATTTTTGAATCAATGCAGCAACTCGTTGCTACAGAAATATTTTTGCTCATCCTGGTTACCCTCTTTGTTTTTGGAGTTGTGCAGGCCATTTGTCAAAAAACGCTTGTTGAGCCTATGCAGCGCTTGCTGGATATAGCCGTTCGATTGAAGCATGGCGAACTCGGAGCCCGTGCAGATATCTTCTCCCCTACTCAGGAGTTTGTACTTCTCAAACAGTCTTTTAATATTATGGCGGAAAAACTGGAAGCTCGCAGCCAGGAACTTGAACTGGCGCGGGATAATGCCACTGCCGCCTCCCAAGCAAAAACTGACTTTCTTGCCAATATGAGCCACGAGTTACGCACACCCATGAATGCTATTTTGGGTATGGTGTACCTTGCCAAACGTACTCACTTAACTGGGCGTCAGCACAATTATCTGAATAAGGTGCATTCTGAGGCAACTATTTTACTTGCTACCATTAATGATATTCTTGACTTTACCAAGATTGAGGCAGGCAAGGTCAGCCTTGAGCATATTGATTTCGATATGATAGAGGCCCTGCGCGCTCCACTACTTCAGGCATACCAGGCCGCCCTGGACAAAGGGATTGCCCTGCATATCGACCTAGGTGGAATGCGCGTGCGCCGTTTTGTGGGTGATCCATTTCATACAGTGCAGGTCATCAAAAATTTACTGACAGCAGTTATTCAGGAACATGGCGATGAGGGCAGTGTATCTTTTACCTGTGTAGCCAGCGAATCTGATGCTGCCTCCGCGTCCACAGAGGTTACTTTCATCATTATGGATAGCGGCTCTCTTATGCGAGATGCATATCTTGAAATGTTGGAATCTGGAAGTGTAAGCCCTGACCCTGCACAGCACATGACAACCGGCTCGATGCTTAATTTTACCATTACCCACAAGCTTATTGATATACTTAAGGGTAAGCTCACAGTGGCGCGTTTTGGCAAGCTGGGCATAACTGTTACCTTTTCCCTTGTTTTAGCGCGGACTTTGTTTCAACCAGTTTCTGAGGAGCTCTCCACTTTTGGAGCAGACGAGCTTGCCGAGCTTTGTGCCTTTTCCAAGGATAAGCATCCTGCCGGACAACTTGGAAACTTCCGTACCTTGGTAGTGAGCCCTGCCAACGAGGCGCGCGAATTTTTGCACGATGCGCTGAACAATCTTGGCATTTCCCCGGATATTGAAGAAAGCGCCGAGGCAGCCTTTGCCTTGCTGGCACAAAAAAACGGCCCGGTCTACCATCTTATCATACTGGACGAATCCAGCGTGTTTCACAATGGTCTTGCTCTGCCCAAGTATATTAAACGGGATATTTTGCTGGATCACGTCCCCGCCATTGTTATTGCCACAGACGTTGCATTCAGCGCCTCCGGCAACCTGGAAACTGCCGGTGCAAACATCTTGCTCTATCGGCCTTTTGACACTGTAACTCTTGAGCAAGTGCTCCAAGAGGCTTTGCTTCAGGAAGGATTTCTTGCTGATAAACAGATCGTGCAAAGTGCCGCCCCACACCAATTTTCCCTTGCAGGCACACGCCTTTTGCTTGTGGAGGACAATGCTGTTAATCAGCAAATTGCGGAAGAAATTCTAACGGATGCAGGGGCTACAGTACACCTTGCAAATAATGGAAAGCAGGCTCTTGAAATTCTTGAAAATATGCAGCACGATACTCCTTATTCCGCCATTCTCATGGATTTGGAAATGCCCGTCATGGATGGGTATGAGGCTACCCGGCACATTCGGCAAAATCCCCGCTTTGCCGACATACCCATTCTCGCCATGACGGCTCACTCTGGCGACGAACTGGGAGAAGGTAATGCGCTTGGCATGAATGGCTATATCAGCAAGCCGCTTAATTTAGTTCAGCTTTTCTCTGTTCTTGCCACCTGGATAGGGAAGAAAACATCCTGATTTCATGCCTTACCCAAAAATGATTATCCGGCATTTGATTGAATAGTTATTGCAATCTTTCCTTCACCCTTCTACCATTGCCCTGCTTTGGCAAACACATTGGTCTATGCATATTACCATTCAGAATATTTCAAAATCGTTTGGCGGCCGTGACATTCTTTCGGATTTTTCCCTTGAAGTGCAGTCAGGGGTACGCCTTTGCGTCTGTGGCCCCAACGGAAGCGGTAAATCAACGCTTTTACGGTTGCTTGCGGGCAAAGATGAGCCAGATGGCGGCCGCATCATTTTGCCCAAGGGGTGCCGCCTTGGCTATGTTGAGCAGGAAATGGATGAAGCGCGCCTTGCCACTCCCTTGCTTTCCTTTGTATTGGATGTACTGCCGGACTGGAACGATTTTTGGGAAGAATGGGAATCCGCTGCGGATCATCACGCAGCCACGCAGGATGAAGCCGCTCTTGCCGCTCTTGCGATCAAACAGGCCGAGCTTGAGTCGAAGTATGGGTATAACCCGGAACACCGAGCCAAAACAGTGCTTTCCGGCCTTGGTTTTGCCGAGCATAAGTGGCACATGACCCTTGGCTCTCTCTCCGGCGGCTGGCGGGAACGAGCAAAGCTTGCGCGGGTTCTTACCGCCGGGGCGGATGTGCTTTTGCTTGACGAGCCCACAAACCACCTTGATCTTGAGGCGGTGGAATGGCTTGAGGCTTTTTTGCTGGATTATCAAGGCGTGCTTGTCTTTGTTGCGCACGATCGTGTATTCATGGATAAGGTGGGCACGCACCTTTTGTATTTTGCCGGTACAGGCAAACCTGTGTTTCGCAAGGGAAACTTTACTCATTTCATAACCTTGCAAGAGGAATATGAGGAGCAGCGCGTTCGCGAAGCCGCCAGAGTGCGTGACGAGATTGATCGTAAGATGGACTTTGTTCGGCGTTTTCGCGCCAAGGCCACCAAAGCCCGCCAGGCTGGCTCACGCCAGAAAATGGCAAAGAAGCTGGAAAAGGAGCTGGAAGGCCTGCAAACAGAGGGCAAGCGTAAAGATCTCGATTTCGCATGGCCCGCGCCCCCACAATCCGACCGTACCGTTCTTTCGGTTGCAGATCTCCGTTTTTCTTTTCCCGACGGCAGGCGCATGTGGGAAAAGCTTTCTTTCACTTTGTACAGAGGGCAGCGCATTGCCCTTGTCGGCCCTAATGGCTGCGGTAAGTCCACTTTACTCAAGCTTATTGTGGGCAGGCTGGAGCGCGAAGGTGGCGGCATTACCCACGGGCAACAGGTGAAGCTTGGCTATTTCAGCCAGCATCAGCTTGAAACCCTTAATCCCACGGGTACTGTGCTTGGTGAAATTCGCCGCCTGTCTGATCCACGCACAACAGAAGAAGAGCTCATGAGTGTTTTGGGGCTTTTCCTATTGGGAAAAGGGTATTTTGAACGGGTAGTGTCCGGGCTTTCAGGGGGAGAGAAGAGCAGGCTTATTCTTGCCACGCTCTTTTTGGCCCGCTGCAATTTTCTTGTGCTGGACGAACCCACAAACCACCTGGATCTTGAAAGCCGGGAAGCTTTGGTGGAAGCCTTGGCATCGTATCCCGGCACCCTGCTTATGGTTGCTCACGACAGGCATTTATTATCGGAAGCTGCCGATCAGATTTGGATGCTGGATCATTCAGGCTTTACCATCTACCAAAACGGGTTTGATGAATATAATGAAGCTCGCCGCGCCCTTCGTCTGGCTGAAAATGCACGGGAACAGGAGCGCCGCCGCGCAGAAACCAAGCGTACCTCCGGTCTTTCTCGCGACGACATAAAAAAACTTAAACGGGAACGGGCAGAAGCCCGCAATAAGCTCTATCGGGAAATGCGGCCCTTGCAAGAGGCATATGCCGCCCTTGAGAAAAACCTGGAGCAGACCCTGGAAGCTCAAGCCGATATAGAAACCCTCCTTGCAGACGCTGACGTTTATGCGGATAGTACAAAGTCTGCCGCCCTTCTGAAAGAATTCCACGCTGTACAGGGCAAAGCGGAAAAACTGTTGGAACAGCTCGGGCAGGCAGAGGCGACACTGGCGCCCTATGAAGAGAAAAAAGCCGCTCTTGCAGGGGATGAGGACGAGTAGATAACCCGTAGAGTGCATAAATCACTGGAGGGGAAACTCCACAGGGGTGATCCCCTTGAGCTCGCCCCCCGCAGAACTTGCACCTTTGCCCTCCACGCCTCCACCCTGCTGATCCACAACAAGAATTTACTTAGAATGGGCGGTGGTCTCAGCGAGCGCATCCTTGCCAAAAGAGAAAAAATACTCCATATAAAAGTCCACCAAAAGTGTGCGGCACGAGTTTCCTTGGCGCGATGTGGCTGGGGTAGCTGCAAGGACGCTACAATTTTTTAAATTATTACTGCTGGAGTAGATATGTCTGCTTATAAACAATTGTTGGAGTCGTTGCGTTCTGCACCTCAAAAATGGCTTGTGACAGGAGCGGCCGGTTTTATCGGGTCAAACTTGGTAGAAACACTTTTGGCCAACGGTCAACATGTGCGCGGACTGGATAATTTTTGCACAGGGTATAAAAAAAATCTTGAGATGGTGCGTAAAAACGTGGGAGAGGCGGCCTGGAAGCGCTTTCAATTCACAGAGGGAGACATTCGCAATCTTGCTACCTGCGTGGACGTGTGTACAGGGGTTGATCGCGTATTGCATGAAGCTGCCATTGGCTCTGTGCCGCGCTCCATTGACGAACCTATTTTTACCAATGAAAACAATATTGACGGCTTCTTGAATATGCTTGTGGCCGCCCGGGATTGCAAAGTTGCCGGTTTTGTATATGCAGCTTCCAGCTCCACCTACGGAGATGAGCCTACTTTGCCAAAGCAGGAAGACCGCATTGGCAAGCCTCTTTCTCCTTACGCTGTCACCAAATACGTCAACGAGCTGTATGCACAGGTTTTTGCCTCAACCTATGGCATGAACAGTATTGGCCTGCGCTATTTTAATATTTTTGGGCAACGGCAAGACCCAGAAGGCGCATATGCCGCAGTTATTCCGCTTTGGTTTGCAGATATCTTGAAAGGACGCCAGGTTTTTATTAACGGCGACGGTGAAACTTCACGCGATTTCTGTTTCATTGAAAATTGTGTGCAGGCAAATATTCTGGCTGCCTGTGCCCAAAAACCGGAAGCCTGGAATACCATTTACAATGTGGCTGTGGGGCAAAGCACGACGTTAAATGAGCTGTTTACGCTCATTCGTGAGGAAGTAGCGCGTCATAAGCCGGAAGTTGCCACAGCTACGGCTCAGCACCGTGATTTTCGCAGCGGTGACGTAAGGCACTCCCTGGCTGATATCTCGCGGGCTACAAACCTTTTGGGATACGCGCCTGAATTTTCTGTGCGGGAAGGACTGCGAATGGCAGGCGACTGGTACGCAGCGCATTTGTAAAGCAAATTTTCGTTGAAAAAATTTTCATCTTATGGCAAACTCTGTAAAGGGATTGGGTACTGCAAAGCTCGCACGAGGTTTGCAGTACTTTTTCATAGGCAGCACAAATTTATCCATTTTAAACGCTCTAAGAGACAGGCATGACAGAAACACAGCGCATTGCAGTAAAAGAAAAAATTCTTGCAGAGATTGCCAGAGTGACAAAAGATATTGCAGGACTTGAAGAAATAACCAAGCCCATTAATGCTGAAGACATGGATGACATTACTCGTATGGATGCCATTGTCACCAAGAGTGTGAATGATGCCGCTCTTGCGGCGTGCCGTGTGCGTTTCGCCGGGCTTGAATATGCCCTCAAGCGTGTTGCAGACCCAGAATTTGGCTTTTGCATTGATTGTGGGGAATGTATTCCCGTACCGCGACTGCTTGCCATGCCGGAAGCCTCCCGGTGTATTGACTGCGCTCAATAACCCCCCTGTGTGGGATGACTTTCCTTAAATTCCCGTCCGTAGCTGCCCTTAAAAAACGAGCCAGTCTGTTAAGGTGGAATCATAGCAGACTGGTGAAGTTTTCACGGGCATAGCTGCTATGGGGTACGCCCCTTGGCTGGGCAAAGTAGCCTGAACAATAACCGATTCCATCTTATCTGGGCTGCAAAACTGTCTCGCTTACCGAGGCGCGGTATGCTGTTTGGCACTTCCTTGAAGTCTTCCGGTAATTCTCCACACTACTTTCCACTCGGGGGACTATTTAGAACTTATCCATAAATAAGGATGTTCGCGGTCAATAGCTGCGTCAAATGCCTTTTTTGCTCTGGGTCGAGGACATAAGAGTCCACTCCCTCCGCAAAAAAA
>JAVBJS010000018.1:0-17975 GCA_031546885.1 Desulfovibrio sp. | reverse complement strand
TGCCTTTATTTCAAAGCAGCTTCTGCTTTGAAATCATTCAATAAAATTATGTCTTCTCTTGGCATCTGGTTCTTAAGGGCCTTCGAAGGACTTTTTAAGGGACGATTAAACAGAGTTCGGTGTATTGTGCAACGAACTCAAAAGTAGCCGAGCCATATGACAAAACGATCCTCTTTGCTTTCTTGTATTTTCCTTCTTGTTATTCTTGCAAGCGGGCCTGCCTGCGCCGCTTCACCCTATAGCGTCGTGGTTAGCATTGCCCCGCAAAAATATCTTGTGGAGCGCATTGCCGGTGATGCTGTGAGTGTGACAGCGTTGGTCACGCCCGGTGCTGATCCCCATTCCTACGAGCCTACCCCGGCGCAAATGCGTCTTTGCGCCTCTGCCTCTCTTTATTTCAGCATTGGTGTACCCTTTGAGGACATCTGGCTGCCGCGTATTCAATCCGCCTCTGGAAACTTGCGGATTGTTTCAACAATTAAAGGAATTCAGCGTTTAAATTCGCGAGATGATGCTCAACGCCTCGCCAACTTTGCCCTTCTCGTAGAAAAGGGGAAAAGAGAAAAAGATACCGCCGAGGCTGCTCCGTTGAAGGATTCTGTCTCTGGAAAAGAAAAACCTCCACGTGAAAACAGCACTGAGGGAAAACAGATTGCGGGCACTGCGGCTGACTCTGCTGCGACAGGCGAGGCAGGAGAGCATTCTGACGATGGGGATGATGTTCATGTGTGGCTTTCGCCCAAGCTTGTGCAGTACATGCTCTCCGCTATGACAAAAGAACTGAGCAAGGCTATCCCGGAAAAAGCGTCGCTTTTTCGAGCCAATGCAGAAAAGCTTGCCAGCGAATTGGATCAACTGGATAGGGAGCTTGCCGAGAAGTTTGTGGCTATTCCCGAAGAACGGCGCGTTTTCCTCACTTTTCATCCTGCCTGGCGCTATTTCGCATACAATTACAAGTTGACAGAAATTTCCATTGAAATTGAAGGCAAGGAGCCCGGCCCCAAGACCATCAGATCAATTATTGATACCGCTAAAAAATTCGACATCCCCACTGTATTTGTCGAGCCCCAGTTTCCCAAGGGAACGGCCCAGGCCATTGCGGCTAACATCAATGCCGACATCGTAACGCTTGATCCTCTGGCAGAAGACATTCAGGCTAACCTTCGCCATGTTGCCGCCATTCTCGCAACATCCTTTCAAAAATCTGCCCCTGCCAAGTAGCTTGCCCTGCACAAAGGCACGCCTGCGATTGCGCCCCTTCCTCAAAAAATACAGGTACTTTCATGCATACAGGTTCCCCCACCTCTGCCGAAAAAAAATCCCTTCGGGTACACGAGTACGCTCGCATCGCGTTACAGGCGGTGCTTTTTGCCTTCTGTCTGCTTTTGCCCTTTGGCAAAGCCTTTGAAGTTATTGGAGGTATAGCTGGCCTTGTGCTGGTTCTTGTCTATTATCTGGCAGGGGGGTATGCGGAATCGAACTTAAAACGCTTGCCCTACAAGGGGCTTTTTGCCTTTTTTTTCCTTTTTCCCATTTATGGCACTCTCGCCTCGCAGTGGGTGGCCCATAGTTTTCAATATGTAAAACCTGCGGTAACGCATGCATTTCCGCTTTTCTTTATGGCGCTGGAAGGCATTCGCACTAAAAAAGATATGCAGCACCTTGGGTTGGCCTTTTTTGGGGGTTTTTTTCTCGATGGGTGCAACGGAATATGGCAATATGTTACCGGGTTCGATCTGCTGATGGGCTATCCCATTGATGACGGACGGCTCACGGGAGCCTCGGGTAAATACCGGGTTGGCAACCATATGGCACTGGCTTTGCTTGCCTCTCTTGCAACGTGGTGGGCATGGCGTCGAGTGCGCCTTCCGGGAGTTTCTTCTGAGGGCCTGCAAAAATACCTTCACCTCATTTTGTTTTTTTTGTTGCTTGCTCCCGGCATTTTTCTGCTTATATTTGCTCAGGCCCGAAGTGCTTTTGTGGGGCTTTGCGCTGCTTTTGGCATGTTTTTGCTGGTGGTGCTACGGCCGGGGTGGAAATGGTTTCTTACCTTGGGAGCCGGTTTTGTGGTCTTACTATTATGGGGGCCGAAGCGCCTTTCCCTGGAGCAGGCCATGGCTGATGGGCGATGGGAGCTGTGGAATGCGGCATGGCGTATTTTTCTGGAACATCCCTTGACAGGAAGCGGGCCAAGCACTTTTAAACCAGCTTACAAAGAACTTTCCATTGTTTTCATGAAAAACTCGCAAAGCATTCCGCATCCGCATTCCATTTATATGCAGACCCTTGTGGATGGCGGTCTTCTTGGTGTTGCGATAATCGGTGGGTTATTGATTGGGGTTGGTGTGGTGTGGTGCGGTAAAAAGATTTTTGACGGGTATAATGAGGCTGCTGCGGCACCTGCTTCCGAGTTGGCTTCTTTGTTGCAGAGCTGGCACTTGACGACGATTTTCTGGCTGGGTTTTATTTGCTATCTGGGTATTGGCATTTTTGGGCACAATTTCTATCAAAGCTGGCTTCTTTCTCTTGGGATGACTTTCTTTGGCGCCGCCCTTGCGGGCATTGTGCGGGTTACTCAAGAAAACCCTGTTTTGCAGGATGGTTAAGATGCGCTTGCGGGAATAAATGATCTATTTGGTGTTTTGAAAAAACTCTGTTACAAGGAATTCTTGGTAAAGGGATTTTTCAAAATAAAAAATCAGAGGGTTCTCTCTATACTTCTTTCAGCCTTTCAGGGGCACGAGGATAGCGAATTTGAGTAACATGCTGGGTAAACTCCGTTATGTAGGCATACTGCCACAGAAAGCGCGCATCAATTCTTAGTTTGAGCAGGGATGCCTATGATGCAACAGTATGCCATTGATATTCGCGCTCTTGACTTTGCTTATGAAGCAGAGCAAGTGCTTACGGGTATAGAGCTGTCCGTGAAGCTGGGAGAATTTCTTGCTATCATTGGGCCAAATGGCGGTGGAAAAACCACGCTTCTTCGCCTGATGCTTGGAATTTTGCCAAAGCAGTCCGGCAGCATCAGTATCAATGGCCTTGAGCCGACTCAGGCTCGCCGGTTTATTGGGTATGTGCCTCAATGCACGACCATTCGTCCAGATTTTCCCGCTTCGGTACTTGATACCGTACTCATGGGGGGGGCTACCAGCAGTCTCACCGGGGGCAAGTGGGATACCAGCAAAAAAGCTCGCCAGACGGCGGGTGATTACTTGACAACCCTAGGCCTCGCAGGTGTTATGCACAGGCCGTTGCACGCTCTTTCCGGCGGTCAACGCCAGCGTGCGCTTGTGGCGCGTGCTCTTATGAGCAGGGTTGAGGATGCTCCCTTTACGCTCTTGCTTGACGAGCCAACGTCAAGTATTGATCCACAAGGCAAATTTTGTTTTTACGATTTTTTGAACAAATTGCGTGGGCTTGTCACCATTGTGGTGGTAAGTCACGACCTTATGCTGGCTTCTCCATTTTTTAGCAGCATCGCTTTTGTTAATAACACTCTTACCCGCCTGCCCGGCGGCGCTCTCACTCCAGAGTTGCTTATTTCACTGTATGGCTCACATCAGCATCTCTGCCCGGTGGCAGACTTGCAGCATGCTCAGGGACTTTCTCACTCAGAGGGATGCACTCATCCCACCTGCGCTCCCTTTGCAGCGGATTCCGTACAAATGGCTGACTTTTTTTCTTCACCATCCCCAAAGCCGGAGACAGGTGCCATTTCTGCACCGTATCCGCACTGAAAAAGGATCTTCTGATGGAACAATTGCTTTCGCTTTTCACATACCCCTTTATGCAAAACGCTATTCTGGCAAGCCTTCTGGCTGCCATTGCCTGTGGCATCGTGGGCACTCTTGTTGTCTGCAATCGCCTTATCTTTCTTGCCGGGGGCGCTTCCCATGCCGCTTATGGAGGAATTGGCCTTGCGCTTTATGGTAAATTGCCCATTTTACCCTGCACCATTGGATTCTCCATGCTGGCCTCCCTTCTCATGGGGAGTGTGGTTCTGCGGCAAGAGCAGCAGAACGGGTTTAAAGAGGCCGCTCCCGATGCCGCAATCAGTGTGCTGTGGGCTGCCGGTATGGCTTTTGGCATTATACTTATTCAATTAAGTCCCGGTTACGCGGGTGAGCTGATGGGCTTCCTGTTTGGCAGCATCTTGGCTGTTCCGAGTTCCGACCTCATAGTTATGGCTATTTTTGATTCGCTTTTGTTTGCTGTTCTTGCCTTTTTCCACCAGGGGCTTTGGGCTGTTTCCATTGACAAGGAATTTGCCCGCTCCAGAGGCTTACCCGTTGCACCGCTTTATCTTCTGATGGTTGCCCTCACTGCTGTGGCGGTTGTTTTGCTTATTCGTGTTGTCGGGCTCATTCTGGTTCTGGCGCTTTTGACTATTCCTCCCTTTCTGGCCAGGCGCATGTGCTCCTCATTGTACACAACAATGGGTATGGCAACGGTTTTTGCCCTTATCTTCTGCTTGGTTGGGCTTGGTATTTCATATCAGACGGATCTTTCTGCCGGAGCCTGCATTGTTGCCGTTGCAACGCTGTGTTACCTGACAGCTCTGCTGCCCATGCGCCGCGCTCTCGCTCCCGCCATGGCCTTGTTGCTTTGCTTTTGTTTCATGACCACAGTTGCGAATGACGCCACTGCGGCTCTTCCCAAAAAGAGCACTGCTGCTCCGGCAAAGAAAAACGCCGCTGCTACGTCTCAAAAGGCCGGAACGAAGTCTGAAAAAACAGCAGTGGCAAGCAAGGCCGGTAGCTCAAGCTCCATAAGAAAGAATGACAAGTCTGCAAAATACTCTGGAAAATCCGGCAAAAAGTCAACTCGTGGTAGAAAAGCAAGTTATCCGCAAGTGGCTATTCCAACCGCTTCCGGCAGTGTACCCGCAGCGGAACAGATGGAAGCTCGCACCGCTGCCGCCCTTGCCAAGCCAAGTGACTTTACCCCCATTTCCAGCCCGCCCATTAGTGTAGAATTTTCGACAGCCTCGCTTAAGCGCAATGTATCTTCCTGCGTTGCTCTCCCTGGCAATGACGACGACTGCTCTTTGGCCGAGAAAGGGATAACCTCAGGGTTTGGCAGGCGTCGGGGGCATTTCCACAAAGGGGTTGATATGCCTGCTCCAGATGGCTCCCCCATTCATGCCCTTGAGGGAGGCGTTGTTCAATTCAGTGGACGCGATAAAGCCTACGGCATTTGTCTGCTCATTGAACAAACAAATGGCCTCGTTGCTCGTTACGCGCATATGCAAAGTACCTCCCTTCAAGCGGGTGACAGAATAACCTCCGGGCAGCTTGTTGGTGCAATTGGGCGTACAGGGCGTGCTTACGGTTCGCATCTGCACTTTGAATTGATGAGTGGCGGTAACCTTATTAATCCTGCTCCGTACATTCGTAGCGGGTACGATATGGTGCCGGATGCTGGAAAATACCCCAGTAAAACAACTACCTACGCTCAGAGAAGTGAAAATTTCATGACATCGCGGAAGAAAGGACTCTCTGCCTCAGCCATGCGTGAAAAGCGTCCAGCCAGGCGGGAGCTGAGCCAAGCCCCAGCTCAAGGGCGTCCACCTCTTACTTTGGCTCGGTATCCTAATTTTTCCCAATCGACCGGAGGCTCCTCTTCAGGCAGCACACTGCCGTAGCGAAAGGGCTAATTCGGATAGAGTATGAATGGAGGAGGGAACTTGAAGGGTGTGAAACTCTTGGAGTTCCCTCCTCTATGCAATGGCCTCTATTTTTCCCTGTTGCATGGCAGTAAACTTTTCTGCGTCTGTTCTGGACGAACCACTCCTCACCCTTGAGTTCGTTGCACAATACAGCAAATTCAGTTTAAAACTTATCCATAAATAAAGATGTTCGCGGTCAATAGCTGCGTCAAATGTCTTTTTTGCTCTGGGTCGAGGACATAAGAGTCCACTCCCTCCGCAAAAAAACCATTTTCCTTGCTCTTGCCACACGCTCTCCTTATTTATGGATAAGTTCTTACTTTATAAAGAGTGTGTTGCGCAATGCAACGAACTCTGGCAACTGCTCTGCAATCGCCAGAGGCCATTGCACAAGGGCCTCTCTAAAAGGGATATTGCTATGCTGACCGTAACGCCTTGGCGGTGGGCTTTTCCATACCTGTTGGAAAGTACGCACCTTGCTGTTTACAATGCTCTTGCAGCATGTATAGGTACTTTGCTCCTGCGGAACAAAAAGGAACGAATTTTTGCTGTTGATGGAACCTGCGGAAATGGCAACGACACAGAATTTCTTGTGAATTCCTTTACAGCTCTTTTGTCAACCGGGCACCAGCCGGTGCGTTTGTCGGATACGCCAGAACATCAGCCGGATACGCCGGAATGGCAAGTGCTTGCTTTTGACGTGCAAGAGGAAGCCATTCAAAAATCTCGTTTACGCCTTGCCTCTCTTTCCGGCTCATCTCACATTCACTATATTCCCTGTGGGCACGAAAGATTGCGTGAATACCTGCCCTTTCCCACACAGAGAGCCCTGCAAGGAACATTGTTGCATGCTGACCCTGCTCAGACACTGTGTTGTCCTCAGGCGAGCGAGCAAAACAGTATAGGGAGGCCGTGGTATTTTGCGGCGGCGATGTATAATTTGGGATATTTACCGGGAAGTGACAAGCAGACTGTTACCATGGCGCATACATCTCTTCTTTCGTTTGAGGTATGCCGGGAGTATCTTGCGGCGGGGGGACTTCTTGCGGTACACGCCTACGCAGGACACACCGGAGGGGCTGAGGAGCTTGCAGCGGTGGAGGACTGGTTTGCACAGCTCAATTACCCTGCATGGCGGGTGGCCCGGTATGCTATCTGCAACAAACCGCGCAATCCTGAAGTGGTTTTTCTGGCGCAAAAAGCCGGCAGTTAGCCAGGTTTATTGATGAATATTGCCTCTTGTTGCCAAAAAAGTTGAATCTCTTTAAAAACCTTATAGCCACAAACTCTGTATATTGCATGCGTATACCGCGGGTCATACCCCGATAATTTTTGTCAGCGTACCTTTTCACAGTGAGCACTGCTATGCCCTTACAGATACCATATGCCCTTGATGATACAATTTTCCCTACCCCTTCGGACGATGATTTGTGGCAGAGCTGTTACCAAACCCTTTTGGCGGATTACGGGCCGGAGCGGGTGCTTTTGGAGCATGCGCGCTGGGCCTTTGAAAGTGTTTGCGAGGAGCTTGGGGATGCCTTGCCCTTTGGTGCGTTCTTGCGCAAGGTACGGCTCAGATGGCTTTGGAAAAGGCCCCCTCTCCCGCGTGGAGTTGTGGGACTGTAAGCGCACCGGGCCCACTTTGCCAAAGTTATTCTTTTCTGTTAGCGTGGTTTCACTTTTACAGGGCTTGGCAGTTTACAAGGAGCTATTATGCGTTCTTTATACCTTTCTCTGGCGTGTGCGGCCTTACTCCTAACTGGGTGCGCTGCTGACGGCAGCTTTAAAAATCCCTTTGAAAGCGAGGGCGAACAGCCGGCTTCCGGCGCTTCTTCCGCCAATCTTACAGGGGAATTTACGGATGTTCCCGTTCCTGCCACCATGGATATTACTTCTGATACCTTTGTAACAGTTGGTCAGGGCATTAAGACCGGATCGCAAAAATTTCGAGGTAGAATGGAGAGTGTAGATCTTATGAATGCCATGCGCCGTAATATGGCAGGCCACGGATGGGTTTTACGGTCAGCGCAACGCTCTCAGGAATCTATTCTGGTATTTGAAAAGCCTGATCGGGTTTGCACCCTGCACTTTTCTGAAGGGCTGATTTTTACCGATATGACTGTCTTTGTTTCCAGCCGTCTTACCGGGGACAAGGGCGGCGTTGATCTTGCTGCCCCTGCTTCACGGGGAAGCGCTGGAAGCGGCGGGAAAGCCTCCTCTTCCAGCGGGGGAGTCCAGAAGTTGAGCCAATAATGTCAAATTCTCCCATGTTTCCTACAATTTTCCCCGCATTAAAAGGAAAAAAGATACACCTTGGTGTGTGCGGTTCCGTTGCAGCATATAAGGCCATTGAACTTATGCGCGCTTTGCAGCAATCTGGGCTTGAGGTAAGCGTAACGCTGACAGAAGCGGCACAGCGTTTTATTACTCCCTTAGCGTTCACCTCGCTTGGCGCAGAGCATGTATACACAGATATGTTCAGTGATACCGCACCTTTTGAGCACCTTGCTCCGGGTATGACCCATGACGCCTTTGTGGTGGTTCCCGCAACGGCAACCACCTTGGCCCGCGTTGCGCACGGAATGGCAGATTCCATGCTGGCAGCCCAGGCCCTTGCTTTTCCTTGTCCTGTTTTGTTTGCCCCGGCCATGAACCCGCGAATGTGGGCAAATGCTGCTACTCAAAGCAATATAGCTCGATTGCAAGAGCTGCAACACTGTGTGGTTCCCCCCGCTTGCGGGGTGGTCGCCTGTGGGGACACGGGGCAGGGCAAGCTGGCCTCCCTTGATGAAATTTATTACCAGATAATACGCACATTGTGCAGCAATACGCAGCATAATGACCTACAGGGAAAACGCATACTGATCACCCTTGGCCCCACCCGTGAAATGTGGGACGGCGCACGCTGCTGGTCTAATCTTTCCACTGGATATATGGGAGCATGTCTGGCCCTTGCAGCCTGGGTGCGCGGAGCAGAGGTGCATGCCATTGCCGGCCCCGGTGTGCCTGCCCTTCCTGCCGGAGTACAGCGGATAGAGGTAGAATCTGCCAAAGATATGTACGAAGCGGCTCAGCGCATCTGGGATTCCGTAGATGCGGGCATATTCACTGCGGCAGTGGCAGATTTTTCTCCGGTTCCCTTTGGCGCTGCAAAATTCAAAAAAACTGGCGAGAGCTTGAGCATTCAGTTTCAGCCTAATGCGGATATTCTTGCAGCGCTTGGGGCACGCAAAAAATCCACACAGCGTATACTGGGCTTTGCCGCTGAAACCGAGCAGATTGAAGCATACACTGAAGGAAAACGCATTCGTAAAAATGCGGATCTCATGGCGGGCAACCGAATTAATGTTGCAGGCTCCGGCTTTGCCTCTGCTACCAACGCTGTTTTTGTTACTGATTCTAGGGGAAAGCAAGAAAATTGGCCGGAACTGCCAAAACCCCAAGTAGCATGGAGGTTGCTTGATTGGCTATTCTCCCTGTAACCCTTGCGGAAATGTTTCGCCCGTGGCGAGCTGCCGGCGTGCTGCATTTACTGCCTGACCCTGAGTGTGTGGATGCTTTTGTAGCGGAGCAGGAGGGAGTCCTCAGTTTTGATTTGCCCTCTGCTGAACAATCGCCCGCCTCTTCTTCAGAATTTATGCGCCCGGGCAGCAGTTATGAAGCCGCACCGGCATCGTCAGGTATTGCAGTAGCGGCAGGCTCATATAGAACGCCCGGTACGGCGGGGGCTTCCAGCACTTCAGGGGAAACGGGCGCGGCAATACCCATGCGACCGACAGTGACGGCAACACCGCCTGGCTCTGTTCCTGTTGCCGCAGTTTCTGCCCCTCCTGAGGATATTCAACTTTGGCCCGCTGCCTGGCAAGCTCTTGCCAGACGCGCCACTTCTGCGCCCCTGGTGTGGACTTACCCGGAGCTTGGCCTGGATTTATTGGGACAAGGGAGCAAGGAACGCTCCGCCTATCTTAAAAAGCTTATTAGTGAGCTTGCCCTGCCACGCGGGACAAGTGCCTTTTGGCCTCTTACCCTACCCGAAACCATGCCGGAGACAGCTCCAGAAATCGAATCAGAGGCTGCTGCTCTTTCAGACAGCGCATTTTTTCAGGCGGGTCTGCAGCGAATCAAACCTTCCACTGTAGTTATTTTTGGCGCTTCAGGGGTTGCGCTAACCGGGCTTCCTCTCACCCTGCACGTACCCTTTACCCAGCAAATTATTCTGGGCCGCCTTTTTGTTCTGTTACCTGATTTTGTAAGTCTGTTGCAACCACAAAATGAAGGTAGCCGCCCTGCTACTTACCTACGCTCCATAACGAGCGGCCTTCGCATCCTATCTTAACAGTATTGAGGATTCCATGCACATTCTTGTTACAGGCGCGGCTGGTTTTATTGGATACCACCTTTGCGAGCGCTTTATCGCCCTTGGGCATACCGTTGTTGGAATAGATAACCTGAATGACTACTATGACCAGCAATTAAAGCAACACCGCCTTAAGCGTCTTCAAAAGCTATCAGGGTTTCAATTTCAACTGCTGGATCTTGCTGATAATGCCGGTATGGATGCGCTTTTTGCCAAAGAAGGCTTTACCCATGTGGTGAATTTGGCAGCACAGGCGGGAGTGCGGTATAGTTTGCAAAATCCCCGTTCATATATTCAATCCAATCTCGTGGGATTTGGTAATATTCTGGAAGGATGCCGCCATACCAAGGTGCAGCATCTTGTATATGCCTCATCCAGCTCGGTATACGGTATGAATACCCATATGCCTTTTTCAGAAAAAGATGGTGTGGATCATCCGGTGAGTCTGTATGCCGCCTCAAAAAAAGCCAATGAGCTGATGGCGCATTCCTATAGTCATCTCTATGCATTGCCCACCACAGGGCTGCGTTTTTTTACTGTCTATGGGCCCTGGGGACGGCCTGATATGGCCCTGTATATTTTTACCAAGGCTATTCTTTCTGGAGAGGCTATACCTGTCTTTAATGAAGGGAAGATGGAGCGCGACTTCACGTACATTGATGATATTATTGAGGGCGTTGTGCGCGTGACAGAGAAAACAGCTACCTCCGCTGCTGACTGGAATGCCGCCAAACCAAGCCCGGATATGAGTAGCGCTCCCTACCGGCTGTATAACATCGGCAATAATATGCCGGTCTCCCTTGGTCACTTTATTGACACGCTGGAGACTTCCCTTGGAGTTCCCGCCAAACGGAACCTCCTTCCCATGCAACCGGGTGATGTAAGCGCAACCTTTGCTAATATTGACAGCCTCGCGGATGCCGTAGGTTTTACGCCCAAGACTCCTTTGGCAACCGGCATTGACGCCTTTGTGGCATGGTATCGTAACTATCATCAGATATAGATATTGTTCCTTCTGCGAGTAAAAAGCTTGAGTCATGCAAAAAATATGGAATAAGTACATCGCAAGGTGGACACATTTTTTGAGACCATTGCACAATGGCCAGAGTTCGTTGCGTTGTGTAACGAACTCTTTTTTATAGTGAGTGTAACCCTTTAATATGAGAGCGTAAAGCTCTCTAAGGATGGCGTATGAAAAAATTGCTCTCTGCCTTGGTGGTGACCTTGGGAATTTTGACGGCTACACCTTCTTTGGCGGTGGAATCTATGCTCACCCCCACCGGGGTGTTGCAGTGGGACAAAACGGCGGCGTTTGAGGGGTATACACTGCTCTCACCAAATTTACACCCCAATGTATATCTCCTGGATATGCAGGGAAATGTGGTTCATACATGGAAAACAGCAGGAAACCCCGGCTTATATGCAGAGCTTTTGCCTAACGGGCATTTGCTGCGTGGGCTTCGCATTATGCCGAAGATTGTGCCTTTTGGTGGAATTTCCGGGGCTGTGCAAGAGTTGGATTGGGATGGAAATGTTGTGTGGGAACATAAAATATACAGTCCTACAAACGGCACGCACCATGCCTATGATCGTATGCCCAATGGCAATACACTTATAGTAGCGTGGCAGTATAAAACCTATGAGGAAGCTATAAAAAAGGGACGCAAGCCTGATACTCTGCCGAAAAAGGGCTCAGGCCACAAAAGAGATGGCGTCGAGTACGATGGGTTTTGGGAAGATTATATTGTAGAAGTGGACGATAAGGGAAAAGAAGTTTGGGCATGGCATTCCTGGGATCACATAGGAAAAGGTGCCGACAAGCTTGATATCAATTATATTTTGCCCATCGACAACTACTACGGAGATTCTGACTGGCTGCACATTAACTCTGTTCGCTACATAAAAGAAACGAACCAGCTCCTTATTGTTTCGCGGAATTTTGGCGAAGTGTTTCTTCTCGACAAAGCCACCGGGAAAATAGTTTACCGGTGGGGTAATCCTTCCACCCATGGTAAGGGTGAGCGCCCTGGATTTCTCAACCCCGGTTCACAGATTCTTTTTGGCCCACATGATGCCACCTGGCTTGGAGATGGCAAGGTCATGCTCTTTGACAATGGATGGCAACGTCCTGATATCACTCGTTCCCGTGTGCTTGAGTTGGACACCAAGACCAACAAGATTACCTGGGAGTATAAAGCTCTTAATGGAAATAGTTTCTACTCAGCGTATCAAGGTTCAAGTCAAAAGCTTCCCAATGGAAACGTACTGGTAACTTCAACGCATACCGGGCATATTTTTGAACTAACAGGCGATGCAAAGCCCAGAGTTGTTTGGGAATTTGTCAACCCTTGGACGCATAAAGGGCCAACCCCTGTTCTGAGCGAGGCGTATGCCCTCGATGCTCCTAGCGACATCAACATCATGGGGAACTTTGTTCACCGTGCGTTCCGGTATAACAAGGATTATCCCGGGCTTGCAGGAAAGGATCTCTCGAACAAGCAGGCGCTTTATCCAGATGCCCCAAACTGGATGGAACTTTATGAAAAAGCTGCACTGCTCAAGGCCGCAGAGATTAAATAGTTACGGTGGCTATGTAAACGAAGCCATTGCGGAATGGTCTCGTTTACATAGGTAAAACCTGACTTACATATAGTGAATAGAAGAATAAGACGCCCTCACGGAAATTTTCCAGTGAGGGCGTCTTATTCTTTGACATTCTTTACATCATAACCAATTTAGCAAGGTAGTCGCTTCTGTGGAGCTGATTATATTGAGTCATTAACTTTGGCGGCTGTGCCGCAAGCGTCTGCAAGCGAACAATACTACGTGTCTTTCTTTTGAAAATGACAATGGTTTAAGAAGTGTTCGCTGATTCCAAGGGAGTGCGTCAAAGTATTGAATAGTACGACCTGAAAAAAAAACAGCAGTTTCTTGTCAAGTTTTTGAATGTTTCATGTGAAACATTCAAAAAGTGGCGCATCTTATTTTCATTTTTTACACAATATATCCAAGTTGAATTCGTTGCATAATACACTGAACTCTGTTTAGTCGTCCCTTAAAAAAAATTTCGAAGACCCTTAAAAAACCAAATGCCAAAAGAAGACATAATTTTTATCGAATGATTTCAAAGCAGAAACTGCTTTGAAATAAAGGCACGCTGCGCTGCTCGCTTGCGGGCGTCTGTTGCGCATCCGCCAGAGGCCATTGCACAATGGCCTCTGGTTGGGCAATATTTCAATACTTTACCGGAAAATAATTGCGGGTTTGCTTGACGTGATAATCTGATTGTCTTATGGTGCCTTGCATGATGTAGGGGCTATGTTTTTTTGACATAGCGTTCACCCATCTACGAAATTTCTGTTCCCCTTCATATTTTGTGCTGCCTGCTTTAGGCGCGCACAGTCGTCTGCAATTTATTTGCCCCTCACAATGTTTCATGTGAAACAAAACCGACTGTAAGGAATCCCCGTGGCACGAGTTATTGCAATTGCAAATCAAAAAGGTGGCGTTGGCAAGACTACCACTTCCATTAATCTGGCTTCTTCTTTGGCAGTTATGGAAAAAAGAGTCTTGCTGATAGATTGTGACCCTCAAGCTAACTCCACAAGCGGCTTGAATGTTAAGCCTGGGCAGGTTAGTCTTTACCCTGCGTTCTTTCAGCCGGAATTGGCGGTGGAGGCCATTTGCACCACGAGCAGTGAATATTTATCTGTTATCCCTTCCACTACAGATTTAGTTGCTATTGAAATGGAGCTTGTGGATAAAATAGGACGAGAGTATTATTTGGCGGAAACTCTAAAAACTCTTGAGCCCTCTTTTGACTACATTATTCTTGACTGCCCTCCTTCGCTGGGCCTGCTAACCCTTAACGCTCTATGCGCAGCGCGAGAATTGCTTGTTCCGCTGCAATGTGAGTTTTTTGCGTTGGAAGGGATCGTGAAATTGCTTCATACCTATGAGCTGGTAAAAAAACGTCTTAATACGTCACTGTCGCTACTTGGAGTCGTTCTTACTATGTACGATATTCGGAATCGCCTAACGAAACAGGTCAAAAATGAGGTGGGAAGATGTTTTCCTGACCATCTTTTTGAAACGGTAATTCCGCGAAATGTTCGCCTTTCTGAGGCTCCCAGTCATGGCAAATCAATTATCCATTACGATATAAAGTCCAAAGGTGCAGAGGCTTACCTCTCTCTTGCCAAAGAAGTTATTCTGCGTAAACCCTCTAAAAAAGATTTGGACGCGAAATAGCTGGGCTCAGTTTTTTTTCGCCAGAGGGGTTACTTCAAAGCACATATGATCTTTAAAATGCTTTTTCCGAACCGTTGCTCCGCAGTTTTTACACGCAAAAACCACAAGGCCGCCTAGCTGTGCGCTTTTGAGGCGAAAGGGTTTACTTGGATCGTTTTCCCAATTGTCAGTTGTAGCACCGCAGGCTTTGCAAGTGACAGCAGTATTGACGGGATATTTAAAATCCCAGAATTGTAAAAAGCTCTGCCAATCTTCCAAAGGCTCCGGGAGTTCCGTTGTTTTTGGGGAACCAAGCAAGGCTTCAATAATCGGTTCAAGCTGATGTTTCCCTTTTTGCCAAAGTTCTGCACTAAGCATTACCCCATGCAAGGTTCCTTTGCTATCGAATAAAGAAAGAAAATGGTGATTGTTCATACGTGCTACCCTTGTTACAGTGTTTTTGCTTTCAGACGTTCCCACGCGGTATACCAGAAAGTCAAGTAAAAGCCGTATGCGCTCTTGTCATTTTATACAAGGCTTGAACCCAGTGTACAACGAACTTTTGCGACTGTATCAGCAAATGCACGCAACCGAACAGCGCAATGTGTTTTTCCAGAACTCGTAGCGGGCTTTGAGAACATGTTAAAAATTTATATGGATGTTTCGAAACATAACGGAAAAGCATTTTGTTATCGTCTTCATGCAAATGATAGCTAAATGCTAAATATTTAATAAAATCAGTTGTACAACAGTCTCAACTTTACGACCTCTCAAAAGGAGACGGCAATGGCAATAAATCCGCTTGCTTTGGGCAAAGGACTTGATCTGCTCATCAGAGAAACACGCGGCGGACGGGATGCAGAAAATGTGCAAAGCCTCCCCCTTAAAGACCTCATTCCCAACCCGAATCAGCCGCGACGTAAATTTCCTGAAAAAGCACTGGAGGAGCTGGCCGCTTCCATACGCTCTCAAGGATTATTGCAGCCTATTCTTGTGCGTCCGCTTGGCGCTGCCAAATCAGGCAAATATGAAATTGTCGCCGGGGAGCGTCGCTTTCGAGCGAGTAAGCTGGCTGGGCTTCAGGAAGTTCCTGTGCTCATCCGAAATTTTTCAGACCAAGAAACCCTCACGGCGGCTTTGGTTGAAAATTTACAACGGGAAGATTTGAATCCTCTGGAAGAAGCACTTGCTATTCAAGCTCTGAAGGAACAATTTCACTTGAGCCAGGAAGATCTTGCGGAGCACCTTGGAAAAAGCCGCTCCGCCATTGCAAACTCCTTACGATTGCTTGCGCTACCCGAAAACATTCATCAGGATATTGTAGACGGTCGTATTTCTGCCGGTCATGCGCGGGCGCTTTTAGTCGTTACTGAACCTCAATCTCAAGAATATTTCCGAAGCCTTATCCTGGAAGAACATTTATCTGTACGCGAAGCGGAAGGGTTGGCAGCTATTTGGAAGAGTACGGGCTCCTTCCGTATCTCCAGCACCTTGCAAGCCATGGCTGCTTCTGTCGATGCTGACGCGCAGGCGGAGGATACTGCTCTTTCGGAACCACAGCCGGAAATTGTGGCTTCTCCTCCTCCAGCCGGACGCACTCCAGCTAAAGCTGCCCCTCAGAGCGCGCGCCTGCTCGAGGTACAGTCTATGTTGGGTGATGCCGTCAAAATTCCCGTGCGCGTTACTGGCAAGGAAGATAAAGGAAAAATCAGCTTTTCTTATAGCAGTAAGTCCGAATTGGAAACGCTCCTGGTGCGCCTGGGTATTTCCACACAACCTGCTCTTTCCTGTACTGAGCATACTGCCCTTGAAGGAACAACCGCCTTATCCATTACCGGAGCAGAGCACCCTGCCCTTGCTGGTGTAGATCGTACCGCGCTGGAGGGAGAAGTCCATTCAGCGCTCACAAGCACTGAGCACACCGCACTAGAGGGTGAAGCGCACACGGCTTTGGAAGGACAAAGCCGACTGGCACTGGGCAATGAGATACACACGGCCCTCACAGGGGAAGATCGCGCTGTTTTAGAAGGTGAAATTCGCGCTGTACTGGAGGGCCAGCAGCATGCAGCACTTGAACATACACAGCAGGCCATGCTTGGAGTTGCAGAGAGCGTTGAGGCAACAGACCTCACCTCTCCACAGGAGCCAAGCCTTTCTTTGCAGGTAGAAGAACTTTTGCAAGTGGAGGAACACTCCACAGAAGAACAGCCAAGCGCACTGGCGCAACCCAAAAGTATATAAATCTGAGAAGACATATGACGAATGGTACAGATAGCAACATGAATACAGACAACTCACACCTTCCCTTCGATTTAGAACAGGGCACCTCGATTCTCAAGCGATTTGCTCATATGCGAATTCTTATTGTTGGGGATGTGATGCTTGACGAATATTTGACTGGCGATGCGGATCGCATTTCTCCTGAAGCCCCCGTTCCTGTTGTTCTTGTGCAGGCAGAAAAGCATTTTGTAGGGGGCGCCGGCAATGTGGCACGCAATGTATGTTCTTTGGGGGGGAGTGCCACATTGGTGGGAATTCGCGGTGATGACAGCCCGGGGGAAAAACTTGAGCAGTGTCTTATTGCAGATGGAATTGATGCTTCGCTTGTTACCCTACCACACCGCCCCACTACAGTAAAAACACGTATTCTTGCCCGGTTGCAGCAGGTAGTTCGAGTTGACAGGGAAGATGCATCGCCCTTGGCCCTTGCGGCCGTGACTGAAGTTCTTGACACAGTGGCGAAGGCGCTTCCCCACTGTCAGGCTGTTGTTGTTTCAGATTATGGCAAGGGTATTGTTAACACTGTTTTTATGGCAGAGTTACATACTCTCATTGCTGCGCAAGCAAGGATTATTCCAGTTTTGGTTGATCCAAAACCTCAAAATATCCACCTTTATCAAAATGTGACCCTCCTTACTCCTAATGCAAAAGAAACGAGTGAAGCCGTTGATATGCCCGCGAAAACACCGGAGCAAATTCTTGCGGCAGGCAGAGCCATTATGGCAAAACTTCGGTGCCCGCATCTTGTAACAACTCTCGGCTCTCTGGGTATGGCAGTATTTGTTTCTCCCAGTGAGGTTTGGCATATTCCCACAACGGCCCGTCGAGTTTTTGACGTTACAGGTGCCGGTGATACGGTGATAGCCACGGCAGCCCTTGGCATAGCCGCCGGGGCAACGCTTACGGAATCTTGTATTCTTGCCAATTACGCCGCTGGGATTGTGGTGGGAGAAGTGGGTGCAGCCACGGCCACGCCACAGCAGATTCAGGCTGTATTGGCGTCTTCCCAACATGCAAATATAGCGCGCTGGGCGTAATGTAAAAACAGCACTCCTTCTCCAGAGCAGCGTGACTATGCACTAGTTAGTCGACCCTTAAAAATACATTAACATCATGAAATATATTGATATTTAAGCTAAAATAGTGCACTGTTTTGAACAGGCAATGCAGTGATATATGCAAAAAACCGGTTGAATCGGAGCAGGATTTGCTATGAAGCCCAAAGTACCTTCGCCAGAAAAACAAGGCCACTTGCTGTATCAGAATTTGTTGGAGCAGCTCAATCCCAAAGACCCTTTTCTTGTTCTGGCGCAAAGGCTTCCATGGGAAAAGTTTGAAAAACTATTTGCTCCTCTTTATTCCGCCATCGGGCGGCCAGCAAAACCTGTCCGTCTGATGGTGGGCCTGCTTTTACTCAAGCAGATTGAGAATTTGAGC
>JAVBJS010000070.1:0-11533 GCA_031546885.1 Desulfovibrio sp. | reverse complement strand
GTTATGTAATGCCCAAGCTGGGGGAGGGCACCCGAAGGGGGTTACCCCCTTGAGGTTCCCTCCCCCAGACCCCCTCCCTCCTTATCCACAATTTGGATGATGTAGGGTAGTGTAAAAGGAATTACTATGAGAAAAAATATACTGATAATGATGTTTTTTGCAGTAATACTTTGCCCTCAAATGAGTATGGCGGCTGTCACCATTGACGGTGCTTTTTCTGTAGTAATACCTCCACATTGGGAACAGGTAACTGCTAATTTCAGCAAACAGGTTCCGGCTGATCTGGTGAAAGCTTTTGATGGTGCTGAAGCGCAGGATAAAAATTTGCGCATGGTTGGATGGAAGCGGGAGGGCGGTAAATTGGTTGCTGCCTATTCTATTTCCTACATTCCTTCTGGGGCAGGTAATTTCAATAAATTAATGAAGGCAGCGGAGCCAAGCGAGCGTAAGCGTATTTCCTCACGTTTTGCCGATACTGTGGCTCAGAAAGTTGTTTTGGATTATGCTCATGCCCGCGATATGCCGGTTCTTGATAATACCGTGAATATCATGGATGCGGGCGATATGACTGTTGTTATCGCAGATGCCATTATTAAGGTGGGGGAAGCTAAACGCACACGGGCTTCAACTGTGTTTTTCAAAGCTGACACCATTGTGCAAATAACGTATCTGCATGATAACGCTGCTCCTCAAGAAATTTTGCAAAGTCTTGAAGAGCTTGTCGGCTCCATTTCGTGGAATTGAGTTACAATAAGCTGGTATAACTTATAATACGTCATATTATTGATGTATATAGGTATCCCTTGATTATATAAAGGCCCTTTAAAATGTGGGTCAAGGGGGTTCAACCCCCTTGCGGGAGTCCAGAGGGCAGAGCCCTTTGGCGGGAGTCCAGAGGGCAGAGCCCTCTGGCGGGAATTCAGAGGGCAGAGCCCCTGGTATATATAAAAAAGGTAAATAAAAGGAATCTGTTATATATGTCCGATAAGCCAAAAATCAGCATTGAGACTGAGCTGCGTAAATCTTACCTGGAGTATTCCCTTTCGGTTATTATCGGGCGGGCTATTCCGGATGTGCGGGATGGGTTAAAACCTGTTCACCGCCGTATTATGTTTGCGCAGCATGAGCTTGGCAATGGATATACACGGCCTCCCAAGAAATCTGCTCGCGTGGTGGGTGACGTTATCGGTAAGTATCACCCGCATGGTGATTCTGCTGTATACGATGCGCTTGTGCGTATGGCGCAGGAATTTTCCATGCGCGATGTGCTGGTGGATGGTCAGGGTAACTTCGGATCTATTGACGGTGATTCTGCTGCTGCCATGCGATATACGGAAGTTCGTATGTCTCGTTTGGCCGGGGAGTTTTTGTCTGACATTGATAAAGAGACGGTAGAATTTCGCCCAAATTATGACAATACGATGGAAGAGCCTTCGGTTCTGCCCACGAAGGTGCCAAACTTACTGTTGAACGGCTCCTCGGGTATTGCTGTTGGTATGGCTACAAATATTCCCCCGCACAATCTGGGTGAATTATGCGATGGCCTGTTGCTTTTGTTGGATGATTCCGAATGCACGGTGCATGATCTTATGGAGCATGTGAAAGGCCCGGATTTTCCGACAAGCGGCTTTGTTTATGCAGGTAAGGGGCTGGAAGATGCCTTTACCACAGGGCGCGGCTCAGTTAAAATTCGAGGCAAGGTGGAGCTTGAAACGCGCAAGAAGGGCGGTGAAGCCATTGTCATTCGTGAAATTCCCTATGCTCTGAATAAATCGAGCTTAGTGGAAAAAATAGCCTTTCTGGTGAACGAGCGTAAAATCGAGGGTGTTTCTGATTTGCGTGATGAGTCCGATAGAAAGGGCATTCGTATTGTGCTGGATTTAAAGCGCGGCACTATTCCTGATATTGTTATTAATGCTCTGTATAAATTTACGCCCCTTGAAACGTCTTTTGCGTATAATATGTTGGCTGTTGTAAACAATAGACCACAATTATTGAATTTAAAATCTGCTTTGGCGTATTTTCTGGAACACCGGCGTGAAGTTGTTATCCGTCGTACCCGGTATGACCTTAAGAAATCTGAGGCTCGGGCGCATATTTTAGAAGGATTGCGTCTGGCATTAGATAATATTGATGAAGTAGTGCGAATCATCCGGGCTTCAAAAACACCGCAAGAAGCCAAAGATGGCCTTATCTCGCGGTTTTCTTTTTCGGATGTGCAGGCGCAGGCTATTCTGGATATGCGTTTACAGCGCTTGACAGGCCTTGAGCATGAGAAATTGCTGGAAGAGTATAGGGAGCTTTTGAAAAAGATAGAGTTCTTTACATCTATTCTTGAGAATGAAGACGTGCTGCGCGGCGTTATTCGTGAAGAAATTACAGAGCTGAAAGCAACTTTTGCAACACCGCGTAAAACCGTTGTGGAAAGAGACGCTTTAACGGGCATTGATATTGAAGACTTAATTCCTGATGAGGATGTGGTTATTACCCTTTCTCGACGCGGGTACATTAAGCGTACCACTTTGGATAATTACCAGCAGCAGCGCCGGGGCGGAAAGGGCATTGCCGGGTTGAATACGGGTGAAGACGATGTGGTGCAGGACTTTCTTACCACCTCGAATCATCAGTTTTTATTGCTGTTTACAAACCGTGGCCGCATGCACCAGCTTAAGGTACACCAGGTACCTGAGGGTAGTCGCATAGCCAAGGGCGCGCATATTGCGAATCTTCTACCCCTGGATAAAGACGAGCTGGTAACAACAGCCCTGACCGTGCGCGAGTTTAGTGAAACCAACCATTTTCTCTTTGTTACCAAGCGGGGCATGGTAAAGCGCTCAGATGCCTCCCTGTACGCCAAGTGTCGTAAATCCGGCATGATAGCTGTAGGACTGCGGGACGATGATGAGCTGATCATGGTGCGCGAGGTAGATGAGCAGTGCCAGCTTGTGCTTACTACAGAGAATGGTCTTGCTATTCGCTTTGTTTGTTCCGAGGTGCGCCCGACCGGACGCGGTACTTCTGGGGTTAAGGGAATTGCTTTGCGCGACAAGGATTTGGTTGTAGCCTGCGTGGTCATTAAAGAAGGGGAGTCCCCAGCCATTATGACTATTTCCCGCAACGGGTATGGCAAACGCACCAAGCTCGATTTGTATCGCATTCAATCGCGTGGGGGCAAGGGTGTTATTAACTTCAAGGCCACACCCAAAACCGGGCCGGTTATTGGTGCCATGACAGTATCTGAGAATGATGCCTTGATTCTGCTTACCTCCAGCCATAAGATAATCCGCATTGGTGTTGAAGAAGTGCGGAGTGTGGGCCGCGCAACCCAGGGCGTGCGCCTTGTGAGTATGGATGAAAGCGCTTATGTCGTTGGCTTTGATCGCATTGACGAGGCTATTGATGGCACTGTCGGAGAAGATGTATAACGTAGCGCAGAAATGCCGTTTCTTTCCTGCCTGTCTCTGTCTGTTTTTCAGGCAGAGCAGGCCTGTTTATAACGGATATTATCGTTGGCTTTGTCTGCTTTGCGTAGTTGTATTTTGCTTTTTACTGCTTGCGTGTAATAATGAAAGTAGCAAACTCAAAGATCCGGATTTGATTATTGCGGAAAAAGCCCTTGCTGTACAGGATCTTTCGGATGCCGAGATGTACTTTGAACGGTATTTGCGCAAGAATCCGGAAGGAAGTGAGCGCTGGCGGGTTTGGAATAGCCTTTTGGATATTGCTTTGAATCGTCGCCAGGAGAAAAATACAGCCCGTGCGTATCTTGAGATTATGCTGGTGGAATTTTCTAATGTTGGCGAGCGACGGCGTGGCATTCAAATGAGCCTTGCGGCCTTATGCGCGGAAATGAATAACGACATCCGTGCCATAGGCCTTTGGGAAACCCTTGTGGCTGATCCTGAATTATCCGTCAATAACAAGGCGGACATGTACCGCGCACTTGCGCGTGCTTACATGCGACGGTTAGATTTCAGCCTTTCAGCAGAAACTTTGCAAGCGTGTCTGGATCTTCCCCTTGGCAATACCATTCAGGCAGACTGTTTGTATGATATGGCAGAAGGGCAAATGCTTACTGATAATCAACCTAAAGCCGCTGCCACTTTGCGGTCACTCTTGCAAATGCCTGAAGTGACACCAGAGCGCCGGGTACTTGCTACATTCATGCTGGCAGAAGTTCTTGAGCAACTCGATAAATATGCTGAAGCAAAAGAGATGTTTGAAAGCATTCGCGAGAGCTATCCCAACGAAAAAATTATAGATCTTCATATTCTTTTCCTTAATAAACATTTGAAGCAATAATATCTTTATGAACCTTGCCTGTACCCGCGAGAATATCGAGCACCTTTGTCGGCAATTACAAACCCCTTTGTCAGAGGAGCGGTTTTTCGCTGCGGCAGAGGGTCTTGAGGCGTATTTAGGTCTTATTGTCAAATGGAACCGCGTTATGAATCTGGTGGGGCCAGATACCTGGGAAGGTGTTTTGACAACCCTTGTTGCGGATAGCTTTTATCTGGTCGATTTTATAGAGTCTCTTGCCCTTCCTGCCGAGCCGGAAGGCTGGGATCTTGGAGCGGGCGCGGGTTTGCCGGGGGTGCCTTTACGGCTTTTTTGGCAGCGGGGTCATTACACCCTTGTGGAAGCCAGAGAAAAACGGGCTTTATTTTTGCGTACTGTGCTTTCCACTTGTTTCCTTGCAGATACGGGCGTATTTCAGGGCAGGGCGGAAAAATTTATGCAAACTCGTCCGCCGGCTGATGTTGTGATAAGCAGGGCTTTTTTGCCATGGGAAAAGGTACTTTCTTTAGTAGAGCCTCACATTACTCATGGGGGGATTGCAGTATTTCTAACGCTCACCCCTGCACCTGAGGCGGCGCCGCACAATTGGAAGCTCTACGCCCAAAGGGAGTATCAGCTTGCAGGTTCTCAACGGTATTTTTGGGCCTTTCAGAAGGTGTAGGTTATTTCATCTAATGATTTTTGAGGGGTGAACCCCCTCCAAGTCAGTTCACCCTGGGACTGAACACCCCCGCGTATTTCTATTACATCAGTGCTCCCTTTTTTTTAAAATACTACTCAGGATACACGCATGTTTGGTTGGTCCCGACGCTGTTTTTTTCTTCCTCCTCCCTTTTTTTTGCCCACAGGCATTTCTGTGGCAAATATGCCACCTGCCAGCAAACTAAAGCAGAGGGGAGTCTTGTTGTTATGTATACTGACAACCTTTTGCCTGGCAGCGGGCTTACGGCTGCTTGAGCAACCCTATTGGGAGAACCCTGCATATACGCTTGCCAATGAATACCTGCTGGCCACGCATGACGCTTATCACTGGATAGCAGGGGCGGAAGGTTTTGAATTTGGTGCGGGGCATCCTATGTCGGAACTGGTGCGAATACTTGCCGCCATGCTGCATACGCCTCCTGCCAATGTGGGTTTTTGGTTTCCCCCCTTTATGGGGGGGGTGCTGGCAGTGGCTATTTTTATTTGGGGTTGGGGACTTGGTTATCCCTTTGGCGGTATTTGCGCAGGAGTAATTGCGTCTTTGTCGCCTGGTTTTTTTGCCCGAACACTCCTTGGTTATTATGATACCGATCTCGTCGTTCTGCTCTTTGCCGTTCTGCTTGGCCTTGTTCCAGCCCTATGGCTTACGCCGTGGCTTGCCTCTGTGCCGGACGTGCTTCTTGGCATCTTCCATAGAAGAAAAATGCGAACGAGCGCAGGCTGTTCTGTTCAGACGGGGGCTTCGCGCCCGGAGGAATCCTTCTCTGAGTTACAGCATGAAGCAGTTGATAAAGAACTTGCGCCTACCTCACGCGAAGAATACCTGACAAAAACAGTATGGCGTTTTGGCACAGCGCAATCTCCCATTGGGCAGCTCTGTATGACGACCAAGGAAATGCAGCAAGCCATGCTGCCCTGGTCAACCTTGCTGCTTTTGATGGGTGCCGGATTTTTTGGCTATACCATGCAGAGCTGGCATTCGCTTTTTCCTTATCTGGTACGGTTTTCCGCCCTTGTTATGCCCATGCTTATCTGGCTGTTCGGCCCCAGAGGGGGGCGCCGGATTTTGCTGCGCGGCTCTGCCTGCCACGCCCTGCCGCTTCTTTTGGGGCTTCCAGGCGCTGGAATAGCCTTGATCTACGCAGTATTTTTGACTCTGCCGGAGGAAGAATCCGCGCCGTGCCGCCTTCAGGCAAAAGCATCCACCACGGAACCCTTACGGGAAAAGCAAGAAGGGCCGGTAATGCCGGCAGCGGCACAGAGCATTCGGGAGGTCTGCCGGAAACTGTGGACTGCCTTTATCATTCACCCTTTGGCTCAGCAAATGCGCTGCCTTGTATGGAACAGATATTCTGTCTATCTCGTGTGGGGAGGCATTCTCTTTCTCTGTGCGGATGCGGATGTTTTTCGCAATATGCTTAATTCTTTCAGCGCATATGTCTCTCGTGGTGGGGATATGGCCACACAATCCGCTGTGATGGATGATCCTATTATCTTTCCCTCTGTAAGTCAGTCCATTATTGAAGTGCAGACTATTAATTTGTCTGATCTGTTTATTTACTTTTATCCCAATGAGCAATTCACTGCCCTGTGTTTTCTTGCTCTTGCTTACAGGGTAATTGTTACACCCGCTTTCATATGGTTTATTCCGCTTGTTGCCCTTTCTTTTTTGAGCCTCAAGATGGGTGGGCGCATGACAATGTTCGGCGCTCCAGCTCTTTTATTAGCCTTTTGCATGGCGTGTGGTTTTTGGTTTGAGCAGATTTATTGTCATCTTCTTTATGGAATACGCCGGTTTTTTCGCCCAGCCGCCAGTGCTGCATATACAATTTGGACGAGCTTCACTGTACAGCGCGGGCTTGCTTCATCTCTGCTCTGTTTGCTTATTGCAACGGGCAGTACCCTCATGCTGGCATGGCCTGTTATCGCGCTGATACCCGATTATACCCAGGGGCCCATCATAAGCCGGGAGCACGCAGAAGCCTTGCGCTATATACAGTATAATACGCCGCAAAACAGTGTGGTATGGAACTGGTGGGATTGGGGCTATGCCACGCATCATTTTTCGCATAGGCCGACTATTGCCGACGGAGCACGGCACGGCGGGCCTTCGCTTTTTCTGCCGGCGGCTGTTTACACAACGGCGGATGCCCGTTTTGCCCGCCAGCTTATTAAGTATACCGCACTTAAAGGAAACGATCCCGGTGACGTTTTTGAGGGTCTTTCCGCTGCTGGAGCACAGCAGCTTATGGTTGAGCTTGGCGACAAAAACAAGCCTCTCATTGAATCCACAAAGGACAAGCAGTATCTCGTAGTTAGTTTTGAGCTGATGCGGCTTGGTTTGTGGGTAACGCGCTATGGCTCCTGGAATTTTATTAAAAAAAGGGAGGCCGGTGCGCTCATGAGCAATATCACCGTGGCTCTCGAATACAATCTTGACACAGGGGAAATTCTGGCGCAAGCCAGTAAGCCTGTACCAGCGGCAAGCATAGATATTTTTACACCAAAGAATCTGATTCGGAACAAATATCAACGCTCAAGCGCGGCGTATCATTTTGTGTTTAATCCGCAAAGTGTGGAAGAAGTAGCCTTGCGGGAAGATGTGCGCGATATGCCTTTGGCGAAATTTTGGGAATGGCAACGGGGAGAATTTAACTTCACAGCGCCAATTAACGATAAAATGGCTATGGACGACGTTTTTTATAATACCCTTATGGTGCAGCTCATGCTTTGCGGGCCCGATGACCCACGCTTTGCACCGTATTTTCGTCTCGTTTATGATAATGTTTACGCACGTGTTTATGAAGTGCTGTAAGGCTTGACCACAATGAAAAATCCTTTGCTTGTCTATCGCTCGTTTCAGTATTGCTGGTTTTTTCGCATTGCAGTTACTCTTTCCACGCAAATGATGATGGTTGCCATTGGCTGGCAAATGTACGACATAACAGGTAGCGCCTATGACCTTGGGCTTGTGGGCTTGTTCCAGTTTTTACCCTCACTTTTGCTCACCCTTGTGGTGGGGCAGGTTGCAGACAGGTATGACCGTCGCAGAATCTTGCAACTGTGCATGCTTTTGCAGGTGGGAGTTGCTGCATGGCTGGTATTTGGCGCGCATGGAGCGTGGTTGTCGCGCATGGATATTTTGCTGGCCTCAGTGGTACTTGGCGTTATTCGAGCTTTTCTGATGCCGAGCTTATCAGCTCTTGTCCCCTCACTGGTGCCGCTGGCAGTCTTACCACAGGCCTTGGCCATTCAGTCCGCAGGGGGGCAGGCCGCGACAATTCTTGGCCCGGCTCTTGGTGGTTTTATTTATGTTGCCGGGGCTTCGTCAGTGTATGTGTGCTGTGGTTTGCTGGCGGTTGTTGCCGTTGGACTAATGCTGGGGGTGCATACAGTGCAGCAGAGTTCCGTTACAAAAGAACCCGTCACGTTGCATACTCTTTTTGCCGGAATCAGCTTCATTTGGAAACGTAAAGTTGTATTGGGCGCCATTTCACTGGATTTATTTGCTGTGCTGCTTGGCGGGGCCACAGCGCTTTTGCCTATTTACGCCAAAGACATTTTGCACACCGGCCCCTGGGGGCAAGGGCTGTTACGTTCTGCACCGGCTGTTGGCGCGTTGCTCATGTCCATCTATTTATCCTATTCGCCCATTCAGCGGCAGGCTGGCAAGATGATGTTTGGCGGTGTGGCTCTTTTTGGACTGGTGACCATTGTGTTCGGCTTATCCACATCTTTTATGTTGTCGTTGTTTGCCCTTGCTCTTTCTGGTGTTGGCGACATGATTAGCGTGGTCATTCGGCAATCTTTAGTGCAACTGGATACTCCTGACGCCATGCGGGGGCGTGTTGGCGCTGTGAGTGCCATTTTCATTGGCGCGTCCAACCAGCTTGGGGAGTTTGAGTCCGGCATGACTGCGGCGTGGTTTGGCCCAGTGGGGGCTGTTGTTCTGGGTGGCGTGGGAACTCTCGTTGTTGTTGCCCTATGGATGAAGCTCTTTCCTGAGCTCACCCAACGTGAGCAGCTCTTGAGCCAGCCTGCGGAAAACGAAAGCAATTTAGCGATGAAATAGTTTTATACGACACTATCTAAGAGGTCAGGTATGTATTCACCTTCTTGTATGGTAAAGGGGTCTTTCCAGGCAGGTAGGGCAGTATATAGATGCTGAACGAGCTTGGGGGCTTGCTGGTCAGCAGCACCAGATTCTGGATACGTTATACCAAGGCGTGTTGCGTGCAGCAGGAGGGTTGGAAAGGGGGGGCCTGTATATTTTGTGTCACCTATTATGGGAAATCCCCGAGATGCCACTTGAACTCGAATTTGGTGCGTGTGTCCTGTTATTAGCTGAATGGAGAGCAAGGTGGCTGTGCCAGATGTATACCTCGTCTGCCTCACAGGTGTTGCGAGCGCACAGGCATTGCCGTATCCCGATTTTTCATCCCTCCATCCCCATGTAGCTGGATCCTGCTCGATGAAACTTTCCGGCAGGAGTACGGTATTGCCTTTTTTATAGCAGTGTATCCGTTCCCGACCATTGGGAGAGCTTGATTTTTCAAGAAAATCCAACAGCACGCGAGTGTCGGAATGCGGCCAGCTTCCCATGACCCAGGCGTAATAATTTTTTGTAATGCTTCCATGCTGTGCAAATAGCCTGTGGAATTGTTGCAATGCCTGATGAGTTCTGCCAACAAGTAAAAGTCCTGAGGTATGCCTGTCCAGCCGATGCACAGGGGCTGGAACAAAGGCTGTTTTTGCAAAAACAGCCTGTAGGCGATGTACAACGCTATCCGCTTGTCCTGTCCCTGGCTGTACAGCCAACCCTGCGGGTTTATTAAAAATAAAAAAATCTGATGTTACTGCGACAACTGGCAGATTCAAGGCCCTCAACACAGGTTGGAGATCAGGGTCAGCAGGGTCGTGTTTGATAAAGGAGATGCATGAAGTCTGTGGGGTAGTCCTTGCTGGCTCCACTATTCCCTCCCCACTGGAATTTTTCGGCAAAGATACGGTACTTTGAACGTGAATGGGTGCGAAGACAGCAAAAGGGGGCAGACGAACGGTGTCCCCTGCGCACAGCACTGTAAAGGGTTTTGCCCTCCCGGTATTAATGCGGATTTGTCCGGTGCGGATCCAGCGATGCAACACGCTTTTGGGTGGGCACTCCGCAAGACGGCGCTCCAGAAAGCGCAGAAGCTTCATTCCATGTTCTTCAGGCAGGACAAGGCCGTGGGAGATGATGGTAGTTTGCATGGAAAGGTATTGGCAACGCGCAAAGTAAAACGGTTATGGGATGTTTGAGTGTTTTTCCCAGGAAGTGCTGATTACTTCGTGTAACGATTTTTTGTGGGGTTTCACCCTGCTAAACCGGCCACCAAACGTTGAAAACTCTAACTATTTTAAAGAAATACAAATTGCAAATTGCGGATTAGGAGGGAGGGGGTCTGGGGGAGGGAACCTCAAGGGTTTCAAACCCTTGGGGTTCCCTCTCCCAGTAATTCATAACATATTCTCAATTAAGGCCATTCTGCAATGGCCTTAATTGAGAATATACCGCATGGGATCAACAGGAACACCATCAAGCATGACTTCATAGTGCAGGTGCGGGCCGGTGCTGCGCCCGGTATTTCCCATAGCGGCGACAACATCACCCCGCTGCACTTGTTGCCCTTCTTTGACGAGGGCACTGGAAAGGTGCGCATAGCGGGTGGATATGTTGTTGCCGTGATTAATGAGAACGCACAGGCCATAGGATTTATCCATACCCACAAAGGTGACGGTGCCGCGAGCGGGGGCTATGACGGGAGTTCCCGGCCTGTTGGCAATATCCAGGCCTTTGTGCAGGCTTCTGCTTCCGCCGTAGGGTGAAGTACGCCATCCGAATCCCGATGATAAAAATCCGTTGGCAGGCCAAATGGAGGGTGTTGCCAGCATGGTTTCTTTGTTATCGCGCAAGAAGTGCATAAGGGTTGGCTGGTTAATTTCCTCCATGACAACCTGATTGGAAAGTTCGTCAATGAAGGAGTGCGTGCGGCGTATGAAGAGCTCACGGTGGCGGGCAAGCAGAATGCCGGCTGGTATAGGATCACCCATGGCAGTGCTGTTGGCAGAAACATCTGCGGAGGGCATTTCTGATCCTTGTCCTATATTCATAAGGACGCGCAATTTGGCATCAAATTGCTGAATTCTACGTAAATTACCCTCAACGGTGGCTATTTTACCGGAAAGGCTTAAAAATTGTCCTTCGTTTTCCTGAAGGGTTTTTTGCGCCTCTTCGAGTTGGTGCTCAAGAATTTTACTGCGGGAGTAAAATTCCCACAAATAAATATTACCTGCGATCAGCGCTGCTACCAGTACGAACAGCAAGAAACCTAACCAACCTCGTAAGCGCAGATTTTTGAAGCCGCCCTCGCGGTCTTTAAAGATGACAATATGGTAATTTTTAAACAATGTTGCAAGCCTGAATGTATAATTTTGTAAAGTGATATTGTTCTGCTGTAATGCTCTAGCCGTATAAAAACACAAATTAAAAAGT
>JAVBJS010000160.1:0-34095 GCA_031546885.1 Desulfovibrio sp. | reverse complement strand
AAATGTATCGTTTTATCTTGCTGAAAAATAAGACATAATTTTCCAACAAGCTTTCAAAATCCGCTACGAATTTTGAAAGAAAGGCACGCCGCGCTGTCCGCTTGCGGGCGCTTGCTGCACAATCGCCAGAGTTCGTTGCATTGTGCAACGAACTCAGTTGAGGCCATTGCGCAATGGCCTCTGCGGATGCGCCAGCAGACGCCCGCAAACGAGCAGCACAGCGTGCCTTTTTCTTTATCTTCACTGGATAAGAAAATGTATCGTTTTATCTTGCTGAAAAATAAGACATAATTTTCCAACAAGCTTTCAAAATCCGCTACGAATTTTGAAATCATTCGCTAAAAATTATGTCTTCTCTTGCCATTTAGCTCTTAAGAGTTTTCGGAAGACTAAACTGAATTTGCTGTATTGCACAATGGCCTCAACTTACTGACCGGCAAATTTCCGATAAATGTCGGCCCCCATGGCGCGCTTTCCACCAAAACCGGTTCCGCCGGCGAAGCTTGGCGGCGGCATGGCGCCTGGCTCAGCTGGTTCTGCCGGCAGCGCGGCAGCGGGGGGCGGTGTAGGTATGGTGAGGGGAGCTTGAATAAGAGGCGCAGTGGGGGGCGTTGGCACTGCCTTCGCTCCGGTAGCGGCGGGAGCAATAGATGCTGGAGCCGTGACGGGGGTGGAGGCAACGGGCAGGGCGGCATTAAGAATGGGAGCAAAGGCAACGGGCGCTGCTGCCGAAAGGGGCGCTGCTGGTGAAGCGGGTGAGCCAAGTTCTGCAGATACCTCAGGTGCTGTCGGCGCGGCAACGGTTGGGGCGCTGGCCGTAGGGAGCAGTTCTGCGGATTTACGGGCATACAGGCTTTGTGCCCGCAAGCCCACCCCAACGCCGGGGGCTGGCGCTCCGGCCTGTGGAGGCATGGGCCTGTTGTAAGAACGTGACCCCTGTAGGCCTTTGGGATTCTGGGTGGCTGCAACTTCCTCACCTGCGGCCATGGCCTCCGGCAACGTGGCAATGGCTGCATAGGCAGAGCGTAAATTGGTCAAAATGGTTATGACTTCATCCAGTATTTCGGGACTGGCCTTGAGGTTTGCCATAAGCAGGCGCTTGTTGCAAAACAGGTAAAGGGTATGCAGATTACGCGAGAGCTCGCCCCCTTTTTCCATATTCAGCGTGCTGTCAAGCTCGTTGACAATATCCAGGGCCCTCGAGATGGCGTTTCCTTTACCAGCCATATCGCGCGCAGCGATGAGCGTCTTGGCATTGGTCAAAAACTTGATTGCTCCATCATAGAGCATGAGGAGAATTTCTCCCTGCGATGTTGTTGTGACCTGTGTTTGCAGGTATGCTGAAGTACCTTTCTGCATGCGTTCTCCAAGAGGCTGTTGCACAAGTGATTCCGAGAAAGACCGCGTGCGGCGACCTTTCTCGGAGAGTATAACCTAGATATCTCGTAATCTATCCGTTTTTTTAACTGCCGCCAAGGGATTTAACTTGGGCCTTAACGCTTGCGTCAAGACTGCTGTATTTTGCCAGGGTTGTTTCAAGGCGTGAGAAACGAAGCCGGGTTGTACGCTCCCAGTTTGACAAGCGGGTCGTTTCCTTGGCCATTTTATCGCTAATGTTATCCATAATCGACTGATAGTTATTTTCAAGAATTCTCAGTGCGCCTTTGGATCCAAGCATACCTTCTTCCGGTCTGAGGGAAGTGCCGTTGAGCATTTCCAAAACCTCATTAATTTTACCCTGCTTAATATTCACTTTACCAGTAAAGGTGCCTTCACCACGGTTATCAAGACGAATCATAATACCGTCAGCCGGGTCATGCTTGGCAGTCGTAATGGTGGCGGGGGTGCCAGGTGTTGTTACATCTTTCAGGGTTACCTCGGTAAGCCCTGAAATTCCTGTGATGGTATTGACACTGGAAGTACGTTCCGGCCCGCCGTCAACGGTGTACTTGGCGTCCACACCAGCAACGCTTGTACACGCACCAGCCACGGGCAGCGCGGACATATCAACCGTAATATCCTTGGCACCAGTAGTTGTACTGGTAAACTTCAATTGATATTTTGCAGGTGTATCCGGGTCTGCGTCATCATCTACAGCAACAGCGGATGCAGTTACCCCGGTTTCGCCGGATTTACTGTTGATGCCTTTGATAAAGGACTGCAAAGTAACATCTTTTGGCACAGCAATGGTGGTGGTTTTTGTTCCTCCGCCAGGGGTGGCAACGGTTATGGTGATATCGTGCGGGTCGTCATCGGTATTGATAACATCACCAAGCGTGGTAAAGTAGGTATCGTTTGTCGCTGTTGCCTTGGTGGCAATCTGTGAAACTTCAATGTTATGCGAAGTGCTCTGCGTACCGTCAAAGGTAGCGCTTACCGCGTTGGGCTGGCTCGATTGCGGGGCTTCCCGAACAAGCGAAAGCTGCCCTGAGTCATTATCAATTTTAGCGTCTTTTCCATTTATTTTGGCGGAGGTGATATTTCCGGTACTATCAATGTTGTACTCAACATCGTAAGAACCTGCCGCGGTAATCGTACTAATTTGCGATTCAAAACTGAAGTTTGGCGAGTTGGTGGCACCTGCGCCACTGGCGGCAAACAGCATGGCCACGCCGCGAGGATCTTTACTCAGGGCAGTTTCAAAGGCCATGGATCCCTTAAAACCGTCTTCGTTGTTTATTTCTAAAAGACCCAACATGGGGCTATTTTGCTCACCATTGGTTAAAATGCCTATCTGCCCAAGAGCGGAAAACATATCCCCTGTAAAGTTGCCAACTTGCCCGGCAACCGCTTCATAGTAATTAAACCCCTTGGCTTGACTTGCAACAGCGCTTTTTAAACGTGAAGCAACAAGCTGCACACCGTAGTTACCTGTAAGAACAGAGCCTTTCTGCATTTCAAATTGAGAATTGGCAAAATCGCTGTCAACGGTTTTTTTGTCGGTACTGAATTTGCTCAAGTCATTGATAACACTGCGAAACTTGTTCATGGCATCTACAAAGGTTTGCGCGTTTTTCATTACTGCTTCTTTATCCACAGCAAGGGTAATGACGCTGACTCCCTCGTCCTTCAAGTTAAAAGTAACATTTTCTATTACTTCTTTCACGGAATTTGTAGCGCTTTCAAGCCATTGTGGACTGTTTGGCCAGTTATTAACGCGCAGTTTTGCGTTCTGGTTGGCCTGTTTTTGCCAGTCACTCGTCGCTCTGTTGGCAAAACCGTCAATATTGGCATTGTTATGCACAGAAAGCTGGTCGGTAGCAGTATCAGTGAATATTTTTAACTGAACGTCATTTTCGCCGTCACCGTCACTATCAACCCCGGTATCCACAAGTGATGCCCTGGCAGGGGGTGCGCCAGTTCCTGAGTGGGCAGCCTCAATGGCATCTGCAAAATCTTGCAGGGTAGCACCATCATGCAAGGTAACGCTATATGTATTCACCTGCCCCGCGGCATTGCGAACCTTATACGAAAAATCCTGGTCAGCGCCCGAGCTATTAACGACAGAACTGGGGCCATTATAGGTCTTGTTGATAGTCGCTGCGTTTGTACTAGAAAAATTCCAGCTCGGATCAAGCTCAAGCCCGGGCAGATTTGTGATTCCATCAATGCTGAGGTTCGCATCTGCTCCCGTATCCTTGCCGCGCAACTGGAAAACATAGCCATCCCCCCCCTTTACAAGGGAAGCCTTGACTCCGCGGTTCTTGGAATCTTCATTGATAAGTTTTTGCAATCCCTCAAGGCTGGTGCCGACAGGAATAGTAATGGTACGCTGCTCACCCTTATAGCTGTAAGCAAAGGTGCCGGCGGTGGTGTTAATAGCTGCGTTTTTATCGTTTATCGTGGTACCGCGACTCCAACTGGCGCTGGTTGCCAATTGGTCGACCTCAACACGATACACGCCTTCATCGGCAGAACTTTCCGCCGTTGCTGTGGCAACCTCAGGACGAGAAGCCTCACTGCTTTTCGTCAAAAATTTGTCGACGGTATTAATGGCCGTTAATGCTGTACGCAAATTGGTCAGCTCGGTACGAACAGACTTAAAAGCGTCTTGCCGGGTTTGCCAATCTGCTTTCCACCGGGCAAGCTGCTGTATTGGTTTACTTTGAATAGCATAGAGCTTCTCGATGGTACTATCAAAGTTTGTACCGCCCATAAGCCCACTAAAGTGAATGCTTCCAGATGAATATTCAGCCATGTCATACTCCGATGGGAAAAAATTGCCGCAATACAGGGGGTTCCCGTCATGATTTTGCAAAATTGGTGCCACAGAACAGGCTTTGAGCACATATGCCTGTCGCATGATCCCCCAACCGGCGCTATCGTTGCCGCCCGTGAGGGCACTGTTTCCCACACTTCCTATCGGACAGTTTTCATAAAAACTTGAGGGTGCCATGCCTCTTTCTCTGCGCGGCAAATTAAAAACTTATCCATAAATAAGGATGTTCGCGGTCAATAGCTGCGTCAAATGCCTTTTTTGCTCTGGGTCGAGGACATAAGAGTCCACTCCCTCCGCAAAAAAAACATTTTCCTTGCTCTTGCCACACGCTCTCCTTATTTATGGATAAGCTCTAAGTATCGCCCACTTTCTGCATACCAGTACAGTCAGCATGGGTAAGTTTGTCCACAAGTGCACAGCATTTGCGCTATCTGCTATCCATAATTCTCTCTATCCAAGTGTAACAGGTTACCATACATGGACAAGAAGAATCAAGGAAAAATGCGCAGATCGCCTTCAGCTCAACGCTGCACACCTAAAGAAAAAAAGAAATCGGCTGATGGAAATCGAATAAAATAATATAGTAAATCAACAAATATATTATTGCTATAAGTAATAGAGTAGCCTAACTACAACCACTTGAGCTTTGAACCATCTTTTCCTGCCTCACACAGATACATCAGCCTTCTCTCTGGAGAGTCTTCATGGGAAAATCGCAGCTTTCGCCTGCCGGGGCATCCACTGCGGCTCCCACCAGTCTGCAGGAGAAGAAAGCCCTGGCTTTTGCCAAAAAAGGTATTTTTCTGGCTCTGCTCTCCGGCATGATCTGGAGTCTGGACGGGTTCATTGTCACGCGGGCCAACGCATCCCCCCCCTTTGACAACCCCGCGTTTTGGGCTCTCGTCCCTATGGTCTGCGCGGGAATACATGATCTTGTTTCCGCCATTGTCACTACGGCAGTGAATTGGCAGCGAGGCCGCCTGCGTGAGGTAGGCCGCAGCATAGTGAGCAAGCCGGGTCGGGCCGTTATTATGGGTGCGCTGTTTGGAGCATTGCTTGGTATGGGTGGCTATATGGCGGCGATACAGCTCGCCGGGCCTGCGTATATTTTGCCCATTACATCCCTGTACCCTGCTGTGGCAGCGGTTCTGGCAGTATTTATTCTAAAGGAACACATTCCGCCACGAGTGTGGGCAGGCCTTGCTCTGTGCGTCACGGGCGCTATTGTAATAGGATATAAAGCGCCAGAATCACAAGTGGGGACAATGTTCTACCTGGGCCTTGGCTGCGCCGCCCTTGCCGCCCTCGGCTGGGGTATGGAAGGGGTGTGCGCCGCTTCAGGCATGGATTTCATTGAGCCCACCGTAGCCTTGAACATTTATTACCTTGTGTCTGCCGCTTTTTACCTACTGCTCATCATTCCCGGTGTCAGCCTTTTTTTCCTGCCGGACGCGGAGAGAATCAACGTTCTTGCTCAGTTTTTTACAAGTAAGGGGCTTCTCTTTGTGGCTCTTGCCGGAGCCATTGGCAGCGCGGCCTATCTGTGCTGGTACCAGTCCATAAGCATGACAGGGGTCAGCCGAGCCATGGCCCTGAATATCAGTTACTCCCTCTGGGCAATTTTGCTTTCCGCCCTTGTTACGGATATTGAAATCACCTTCAATTTAATTCTTGGGGCAAGCGTTATTTTTAGCGGCATGTTTTTGGTAATAGGGAACCCCAGGGAGATGGTCAATTTGCGTAAGGTCAGCTAGCTCGAATATAACATGAAACACTGGGGGAGGGAACCCCAAGGGATTGAATCCCTTGAGATTTCCTCCCCCAGCCCTCCTGATCCACAATTTGTATGGCGAACGGGCAAGGAAATTTACAATAACACCCCAGGAACTATCATGTTTTCTGCAAAACCACCTTTTAAACTTGCCATTGCCAGTTCATTTATGGATGGCGCGGCAAGAGATTCGGCAGCCGTCACGGCTCTCATGGAAAAGGACTACAAAGGCGAGAAGCTTTGCACCCAAAAGGAAATTGATATAAACTTGCAAGCTCTGCGAGCCGTAGGCATCCTGAAGATTGTGTCGGAAAGCGCCACGCATATCAGCTACGCAATCACAGAATACGGCAGGCTCAAGGTGCAAAAGGCCCTATAGAAATATCTGGAATCCTCACCGGCCAAAAAGCAAAGTCTTCACCACCACCGGGAGCACCCTGTCCCCAGCCACGGGCTTACCGATATCAATATAATCACCACTTTCCACAGCTACTGCATCCAAACTGAAAATATCAGGGCCAGCCCCCAGCTCATTGAACAAGGCATTACCAAGCGCCTTTGCCATGTCATTTTCCACCAGCACCACCAGCACGCCGGTTTCGGCTGCCATCTCCCGACAGCCGGCGGCTATCCGCCGGGCTAGTTCGGTAACAGCCACATGCGACGGGTCAGACAACCCACGAAGGGCCACTCCTATTGTTTGCCCTTTATTAGCCTCCTGAAACCAGGCTATCTTCCGACGAATGCGCTCGCTCAGTTGATCCTCACTCGCTTCATCTTCCGGCGAGAGCTTGAGAATAGGAATGTTTTTAAGTGGCAGGGCAGATTTGCGCGAATAAAAAACAGTGCTCCCGGTAAGCTCAACAATATGCACCCCCACCCCAACCACAGTAGCCCGAATAGTTTCCGCTGCAGGGAGCACCGCAATGCTATGGTACAGTAGAGACGAGCGTATGGAATGCCCCAGCAGAACCCCGATATCCCCATACTCCAGCCACGAAACAGACGCCTCCACCCCATCAAAATTGTTTCCCATAACAGCAGCAACGCCACCTGAAAAAGTGAGCCCCTGAAGTGTGGGCAACTCCGCAAAATCCTTATTGGTGATAAAGGGAATTAGATCAGTGGTTCGTGGCACTGCATACAACATTTCACCCATCAACTCCGCAAAGCGATCGGTAACTGCCCGCAATTCTACAAGAGTACACGGAGCATTTTCTCGCAAGGGCAATCCCATACTACTGATAAGGCGCTTGCACTGCGGTGTAATGGCCTTCACCACCATGGTCGCGGGATCCACCAGAATATGCCGCCCGCCTATATCCAGGCAGGCGCTATCCGCAATACTCCCATGCTGAAAAACAGCAATATTCGTAGTGCCGCCCCCCACGTCTAGATTAGCAAGGCAGAGGCCCGATTCCTTCGAAAGTGCGGCTGTACCCGCTCCCCGTCCTGCCAGCAAAGACTCCAGATCCGACCCCGCCGCTGTGACCACAAATTCACCCGCAAGACCGGCCAAACTGGCAAGCACACTCTGCGCATTACTCTTACGCGCTGTTTCTCCGGTAATAATAACAGCCCCGGCAGCAATATCCCCAGGCGCAATTCCCGCAGTGGCATATTCCCGTTCCACCAGCACCCGCAACCGCTCCGCGTCAATGGTATCTCTGTCAATCAACGGCGTAAAGTGAATGCTGCTCGTGTAAAATACTTCGCGATTCACAATCTGCACACGTGGTACAGAAGACACCGCCGCCGTATTTTCCAGCTCAAGACGACTGAACAACAGTTGCGTTGTCGTAGTGCCAACGTCTATCCCAACGCTATGGATAACCTCACGCATCGCGTATCTCCTGCAAGAGACTGTTGCTGAAGCCAGACCTTGGAATAGTATGGGGCTGCCGTCCCATACCCCGCAAGGGGCTGCCGTCCCTTGATCCAGCATTTGGTATTATTCCAGCATAACATTTTTACCCTACAACGTAATCCGAGTTTCCTGAGCTGCATCGACCCTGATTGTATAGCAAACTACAAAGGCAAATCCGTCCCACCAGCCTTCTTCTCAAGCATAAGCTTAATGATGTCGGCAATGTATGCACCAGCTTCCACGGCGGGGGTTCCACCCTTATGAATATTGGAGATAACTGTTCGGCGGGCTTCCGGCATATTTGTAGTAGCCCTATAGCTGAAATAGGCAGACATACTTTCAGCAGTAAACAAGCCTGGCCGCTCACCGATAAGGGTACATATCACTTCAGCGCCTGTGGCATCACTAATGCAATCCTGAGCCGGAACACGGCAATACTTTACAAAGAATGGCGGCGCGACCTTGATGCCGTGACGCTGTAATCCTGCGACAAGGGATTGATAGGTATTAGCAGCATTCACTTCAAGGGCGGTGGAAGAAAGGCCGTCCGCAAAATAAACAAGCACCTGAGGAGTAGGGCCAACAATGCTCCGTATTTTACCAAGCTGGGCATTATCCAGCGTGCGCCCAAGGTCAGGCCGCTTAAGAAACTCCTCTCGGTCGCGGCAAAGAGTCTGCATTCCTTCCAGCTTCATGGTCGTAAGAAAATTCTGCGAAACATCCGTAAAGGCAGCATCCACTGCTGCTGCATGGTCAGCTTTGAAACGCAACAGACTTTTTGTTTTGTACCGTGGCCCCGCCCGGTCAAGCCCAATACGAGCTGGCGTGGTTTTTTTCAACTGTGCAAGTGCCACGGGATCTTTGGGGTTTTGCACCGGAATGATGGAAAAAAGATCCAGCTCTCGAATATCCGGCAGTATTCTTTCATCCACAGTTGCCTGTGGCGCACCCGCCATAGCGAAACCCACCATCTTTGAAACTTCCGCTGCCGGCATGTGCGCCGACTGCAAAGAAGCGCGTATAAGACGCAAGCCCTGCTCACGCGCCGTATCAACAGCCTGCGGCGTGACAAGAGCATTGTCATCTACAACCAATTCAACAAGACCAGCCTTGTGAGCCTTGTAAATATCTTCCTCAGTAACAACTTGCCGTTTCATAAAAAATTCCTTGTTGCAGTTCATTGACCAAATCATGTTGATCTAACGCCTAGAAAAAATAGAGGCATCCCCTGCTGCTGCCGTCAGCTTGCCACATTCATCCATAATGCTATGCTTCATGAGCCAGCGGTGAAATTCCGGGGCCGGCAACAGTCCGGCAATTTCACGCAGGCTGGCGTTATCGTGATGGCTGGTGTCCTGATACGCCAGCATAACGTCATCCCCCATAGGAACAGCCATAAAAAAGTTGGCTCCTGCCATAGTTAAAAGCATGGTGGCAATTTCCTGATCATTCTGATCAATGGGGGTGTGATTGGTGTAACAAGGGGCCATACCCATAGGCAGACCCGTGAGCTTACCCATAAAATGATCCTCAAGGCTTGCTCGAATAACCTGCTTGCCGTCATACAGGGTCTCCGAACCGATAAACCCGGATACATTGTTGACCATGAACGGGTTAAAAGCCTTGCAGAAACTGTAACAGCGAGCTTCCAGCGTTACCATGTCCACACCACAAGCCGCATTGATGGACATTTCCGAACCTTGCCCTGTTTCAAAATACATACGATTGGGGCCATTGGCCTTGCCACGCTCCTGAATGAGGTCGTAGGCATCCTTAATCATAGCAGCCGTGATACCAAACGCGTGATTGGCCTGCTCTGTGCCCGCAATACTCTGAAACAGAACACAGGCAGCCGCGCCTGCATTGACAGCACGCATCTGGGTGGTGATGTGGGCCAACACGCAATTCTGGGTGGGAATCTGCCACTTTTGCATAAACTCCCAGACGCTGTCCAAAACCCGGCGCGTGTTATCTACACCGTCATCAACAGGATTAATGCCGATGAGGGCGTCGCCCTGCCCAAAGGAAAGTCCTTCCATAGTCGACGCCAAAATACCTTCAATATTATCAGCAGGATGATTAGGCTGAACACGCGAGGACAAGGTGCCGGGCAAGCCTATGGTTGTGGCGCAAGTGGAGGGAACCCGGATTTTTTTCGCTGCGTAAACCAGATCCATGGCAGTCATAAGTTTAGCGACAGCGGCAACGCATTCCGCAGTCAGACCTTGAGAAACTTCCGCAATATCCTTGCCCGTCGTACTATGACGAAGAATATACTCTCGCAGTTCTCCCATGCTCCAGCCCTGAATACGTTGATACACTTCTGCATTCACAAGCGCCTCGCCAATGCGCGACACCTCGTCCTGCTCATGAGGAACGGCGGGGTTATTACGCAAATCAGCAACAGTAAATTCCGAAAGCACTACCCTGGCCGCCACACGCTCCAAGGCATTTTGCGCGGCAATGCCCATGATAAGATCACCGGATTTTTCTTCATTAGCCTTGGCAAGAACTTCAGCAACACTCTTGAAAGCGTATGTCTTACCAGAAAGGCGGGTTCGCAGAATCATAATGCAACCTACACTTTTCTATACATTACTGGAAAATATTGAAAGATCACCAGCGATAGCTGTCAGCTTGCCCGCTTCATCCATAATGCCATGTCGCATAAGCCAGCGATGGAATTCCGGCGTAGGCAACAGCCCTGCCATTTCCCGCAGGCTGGCGATATCATGGTGGCTGGTATTCTGATAAGCCAGCATCACATCGTCCCCCATAGGCACAGACATAAGAAAATGCACGCCACCCATAGTAAGCAGCATACTGGTTATTTCTTGATCGTTCTGGTCAATGGGGGTATGATTAGTATAGCAAGGATCCATACCCATGGGCAGCCCTACAAATTTGCCCATAAAATGATCTTCAAGGCTGGCCCTAATAACCTGCTTTCCATCATACAGAGTTTCAGACCCGATGAATCCGGTGACGGTATTGACCATAAATGGCGTAAAGGCCTTGGCAAAACTATGGCACCGCGCCTCAAGGGTAAGCATATCCGCCCCACAGGCGGAATTGATGGACATTTCCGACCCCTGCCCTGTCTCAAAATACATGCGGTGGGGGCCTTTCCCCGTGCCCAGCTCTTGCATGACGTCATAGCCTTCCCGAATCATCGCAACATGAATGCCAAATGCTTTGTTCGCCAATTCTGTACCGGCAAGACTTTGAAACATAACACAGGCTTGCGCGCCTTTTTTAACGGCGCTCATCTGAGTGGTAATATGGGAGAGAATGCAGTTCTGCGTGGGAATCTGCCATTTTTGCATGAATTCCCATACGGCATCCAAAACGCGCCGGGTATTTTCAACCCCGTCATCAACGGGATTAATACCAATAAGGGCGTCACCCTGCCCAAAGGAAAGACCTTCCATGGCGGAAGCCAGGATACCTTCCACACTGTCTGTGGGGTGGTTGGGTTGCAGGCGGGAAGAGAGGGTTCCCGGTAAGCCGATGGTAGTAACGCACGTAGAGGGATTGCGGATCTTTTTGGCGGCGTAAACCAGATCCATCGCAGTCATGAGTTTGGTCACACCTGCAACACATTCCGCAGTAAGTCCCTGCGAAATGCGTAACATGTCCGCACCGTTGGTTTCATGGGCCAACAGCCAGTCACGCAGCTCACCCATGCTCCAGCTTTGGATACCCTGGTAAACATTCTCGTTCACCAAGGCATCACCAAGCCGGGAAATTTCATCCTCTTCCCAAGGTACCACAGGATTATTGCGCAGATCAGCAACAGTCAAATCCGCCAGAACGATACGCGCAGCAACACGCTCTGAAGCGTTCTGCGCGGCAATACCCATAATAGCATCCCCAGCCTTTTCCTCATTGGCTTTGGCAAGGACTTCGTTGATACTGGCAAAAGCGTAAATTTTGCCTGAAAGCCTCGTTCTTAAAAGCATCACTGTTCTCCTTGTACAGGGAGAACCAGATTTTTACATAGCAAAGCCCTTGCCTGAAGACGGTACGCAAGCACCGCTTCGGCAAAAAAACAGCTCAAAGGCAGCCTTACCAATTCGTGGCAAGCACCCCCTCAGAGAGGCCGGACGCCCACGCCTGAATAGTCCAAAGTCCCCTCCAGGAAAACTCAAGACCATCCGGACGCTCTCCGGTGGAGCCATATAAAATTCCGGTGTATACCGGCAATACTACCAGGCCGACCCTGCTCCTGACTCTTTGGGCACTTCCGCGGCTGAACCGCGCAGCATAAGAGATGTGGGCAGGCAAATCTGATACTTTGCCGATTCTCCGTTAAGCAGTTTGGCCAGATATTGACCGGCCAGCCGCCCCATTTCATGCGTGGGTATATGCACGGTAGTCAGGGGTGGGTCCATGTGCGGAGCAAAATCAAAATCATCAAGAGTCACAAGCGAAATATCTCTGGGAATTTGCAGGCCCGCCTGCCGGATCGCCGCATACGCTCCAATAGCCAGAATGTCGCCCGCCAAAATCATCGCTGTAGGCCGGGGAGACATTTCCAGCAATCTGGTCATAGCCAGCCGCCCTGCTTCCGGGGTAAATTTATCCACCATGACAATATAGCTGGGGTTTACTTCAAGGCCATGCTTTGCAAAAGAATTACGCAGACCTTTTACCCGCTGTTTCGCCCCCACCACACGATCATACGGCCCAACAACCAGCGCTATTCGGCGGTGTCCCAAGGCTACCAAATAATCAGCGGCCTGACCAACAGCCAAAGCACTATCAAATCCAATGTAATTCAGATCATTCTCTTCCGGCTTACTCCAAAGCAGCAGACAGGGAACGCCATTTGCTTCCGTTTCTCGAATGGCGGCTTCACTGCCGATACAGTGACCAAGCATAACAACACACGCGGCACGCCGCTCCACCATACGTTGCAAAAGGCGGGCTTCCACATACGGTGAATACGTAGTGTCGCCTATCAACAAATCCCGGTCGCCAGCCATGGTCTGAATAGAGTTGATAATGTCCCCAAACGAGGAATCCGCCACTCCGGAAATAAGCAGACCAACCATGCTGTTGCAACGCCCCCCAGCAGCTTCCGGGGGAGCATTGTAACTGTATCCGCTATTTTGCAGAGCCTTCTGCACGAGATGCCGCGTTTTTTCCCGCACAAGCTCGGGAGAATGCAACACACGAGAAACAGTGGCCTTTGATACGTTGCAAAGGGCAGCAATGTCCGCAATGGTCATGGCCTTGTTTCTGGCACCAGAATTTTCTGCACCGCTTGGGGAGAACATTTGCTTTTTGCGCATGAAGATCCAACAGAATTTTGAGGGGGTCTAAGTCCGGGGGAACTGCCCGCTCTTTTCTTGAAAAGAACGGGCAGTCGAAAACTATTTCAGCATATTCAGGAATTTTACAGTAAATGAGTTGTTTTTAACCAAAACATCGTATTCAGCCTGGCTAAATCTACCAACTTCAGTGAAGAACTTAGCAGCATTGAGTTGCCATTGCAAGGCTTGTGGTACGCCTTTGGAACTGTCAGAAAGCGCCATAGTTTCCTGATACGTCCAGAACGGATGCTTTTCCAAGTCCATCTTCGCTTCAGCCTCAGACATTTTAATACCACAGAAATCGCTCATATACTTTTGGTAGTCCTTCACCAGAGCCGGGGTTATGCCGGCGCGAATAACATCCACCACGCGGTAGTGTACACGCAAAAATTTGGCAACTACTTCAGGATTTTTGTCGCACCAGGCCCGATCGCCAACATACATGGATGTAGTATACGCCTTACTGGTGTCGCCCATAACCACTGCCCCCCAGCCGCGACTTTCCGCGCTGTAAGTAAAGGGTGCCCACAAGGCCACAGCGTCCCCCACGCCTTTTTCAAAGGCGGGAATGGCAGAGGGTTGGTCCATATTCACCAGCTTCACGTCTTTCTCTGTCAACCCCAAGATAACCAGCCACTTACCCACTATATAGTGAACATTCGTCTGAGAGGTGTAAAGAATGGTCATACCCTTCACGGTTTCAGGGCTACCATACACTTCAGGATATTCCGGGTTATACCCTTTGATCTTAAAGAGAGGGTGATCCGGTCTGGCATAAATACCTTGGATGAGTCCTTCATTAATATTGGTGGCAACTTCATACACATTATGCCTGATAGCTCCGACAAGGTACCCGGCGCTGCTGGTGGCACCAAGCTGCCACTGTTTGGAAGGCAATGCTTCCATCTGGGCCGGACCACTGCTGAACAGCAACATGTTCACATCCAAACCAGCTTCCTTGTCCCATCCTTGTTTTTTAGCATACCACATAATGAAGCCGGGGGCTTCATCCATCCAGCAGGTATCCACCTTCGTCAAGCCAGCCGCTTTTGCTTGTGTTGCAACCATACCAGGAAAAAGCAGAAAACAAAGAACAAGAGAACTACAAATTTTTTTAAAATACATTTTCATGGTCACCCTCTGTACAGCTTTATTATAAGGTTAGGTGTTGCTGCTGCGTAATTTCGTGGCGTAAATCCAAAAAATCCACACCCAAATTATCGCGTGGCCGAGTCAGTGGCACATCGTAACAATGGCTAACCCTACCTGGAAGTTTTCCTTCCATCGTAATGATACGGTCTCCCAACAGCAATGCCTCATCAATATTATTAGTTACAAAAACCATAGTACGTTTGTCTTGCTGCCAGATGCGCTCGGTTTCTTTTTCCATAAACAGGCGAGTTTGGGCGTCCAACTGCCCAAACGGCTCATCCAACAACATAACTTTGGGGTTAAGAGCATAGGCGCGGGCAATGCCGACACGCTGTTTCATTCCACCGGAAAGTTGATGCGGATAGTACTTTTCAAATCCTGTAAGCCCCACCATTTCAATATACTGCCGTGCAACCTCCTTTCTGTCTTTTTCATTAAGACCGGCCAATATCAGCCCGGCTTCGACATTTCCCTGAACTGTCTTCCAGGGAAAAAGCATATAACTCTGGAAGACCAAACTTCTGTCCGGCCCTGGCCCCTGTATCTTTTCTCCATCCATCACGATGGAGCCTGAACTTGGTTCCTCAAGACCCGCTATCAATCGCAGCAGTGTACTTTTGCCACACTGACCAGGGCCAAGGATAACGAGTAATTCTTCTTCATACACACTCAGATTCACATCATTCAAAACCGGCACACGTTGCGTTCCCTTCTGAATAAAGGTTTTGGAAACGCCCTCGCAGGATATTTTCACAGCGTGGTTGGATGGTACAGTCATTGGTTCACCCTTGGTAAAAGACTCAAGTGTCACTCGAGAGCAATTCAATTGTAAAACATTGTATTTGCAGGCATCTATCAGAGCACTTTACTCTTAAGACTACTTCAAAACAGAGAGGCTCTAGACCTGCCCGATATCCCGCTGCCACGGAAAAATTTTGCCATAAGCATAATTCATAAGGGCCGAAATCGCCGCAGACAACACAGCTATAAGGAACATGCCCGCCATAACCAAACTGGGATCAGACATCTTCATTCCCTGAATGATTATATAGCCAAGCCCGGAGCGCGAGCTCACAAGCTCCGCAGCAAGAACACAGGTCCAGGCGCTGGAAAGGGCAATCTGTAGTCCGGCGTAGACAGCCGGAAGCGAAGCAGGCACGCACACCATGCGTATTTCATCCCACCGCTTACCGCCCATGTTACGAACAACATCATACATTTCAGGCTCAATCAGCAGCACTCCGTTGTAAGCGTTGAGCAAGGCAGGCACAAAAGAACCAATCACGATAATGAATATCTTGGGTGCTTCCTGAATGCCGAACCACAAAATAGCTATGGATATCCAAGCCAGAGGCGGCATGGTTTTAAACATGTCGAAGATGGGTTTTGTTATGGCCCGCACATAGGAATTAAGGGCCATCATAAGCCCCAGCGGTACGGCAAAAACAGACGCAATAATGAATCCGATCAGCACCCGCCGCAAACTCGCCCACATATGACCCCAGATAGTGAGACCGGCCAGCGTTTCAGAAAACAGTTCTACAATGCGCCCAGCAACCTGCAAGGGAGTGGCGAGGGCGCTGGAATACCCCAGTACATTTGAAGCCGCCACCCAATGCCAGAAAAACATAAAAAATGTAACAGAAATAACACCATAGCAGTATTCATTGAAAAATAATTTATTAAGAGTCAGCCGTTCTCTGGAGTTTCTGGAACTGATAACTTCCAACGCAACGCTTGCAGCTTGTTCTGTGCTCATACTTATCTCCGTATGCCTGCGAGCAGCCGCATTTCAATTTTATCAATAATCACGCCAATAATGGCACCGGCAATACCCACCCCAAACATGCCAAGCACGACGATGTCCGTTCGCCCAAGACTACGGCCAGTGGTAATAAGATAACCAAGCCCCTGATCCGAAGCCAAAAGCTCCGCGCCCACCAGCGTAACCCAGCAATAGGCCAGGGCAATCTGCAGCGCACCAAAAACCATGGGCAAGGCCGAAGGCACACAAACCGTCTTAAAAATCTGCCAGTCACTCGCTCCATAGGTGCGGGCCATTTGAATATAGGTGGGGTTCGTCATCCGCACCCCGGTGTAAGCATTAATCACGCAGGGAACGATGCCCGATATCCAGATAATAAAAACCTTCCCCACCAGCCCAATGCCAAACCAGAATATGGTAAGCGGAATCCAGGCAATGGGTGGAATAGGCCGAATAATTTCAAAGATCGGACGGGCAAAACCCCGCACTGTGGAAAACCACCCCATCAATAATCCCAGCGGCAGGCCAACCAAAAGCGCCAGCACATACCCAATAAAAGCTTCTTCCATACTCACGCGAACATGCGTCAACAACGTCGCGCCATCCGGTTTCAAATTCGTCAGTTTATCATAAGCCAACACCAGCACATCTGTGGGGCGTGTAAGCAGAGTAGACGGAATGCGCCAATCATCTTCAGCAACTTCCCCAAGCGAAACAGGTGCGACAGATAGCTGCCAGACAAGTAAAAAAAGTCCTATACTGATAAACGGCAAAGCATATAACAGCTTGTGCCGCTTTTCATTCACTGTTTCATAAGCCATGTCCTACCTCCATGTTCCAGACAAAGTGACTAGGGCCTGTAACTCTAGGATCTTTCTGCCCTCTGCTTGCGTCAAAAAGTTTTTTATTCCGATCAGGTACGGAACACGAATTACTCAGCGTTTTCCTAAAATTACCACCAGCGTATCAACTCAGTCACATGCCGCCGTATTTCAATGAATCGCGGGCTACGTATGTCGCGAGGGTAAGGTAAATCCACCACCACTTCTTCTTTAACCCCTGTCGGTTTATTGGTCAGCACCAAGATACGTTGCGCAACGTACACAGCTTCCTCAATATTATGGGTAACAAAAAGCACGGTACTTTTAAGCTCACGCCACAGCTTGATCAGCTCATCTTCCAGATAAAAACGCAGTTTAACATCCAACTGTCCGTAAGGCTCATCCATGAGCAACAGATCCGGGTTGACCGCAAAGGCCCTGGCCACGGCAATGCGTTGCATCATGCTTGCAGAAATTTGGTTTGGATACAGATTGGCGGTGTCCTTCAGACCCACCAGATCCAACATATAGCTCAGACGTTTTTCAAGTTTTTCCTTGGGAAATTTTTTAATTTCCATTCCATAGGCCACATTTTGCGCCACAGTCCGCCACGGCATTGCCGAAGGCTCCTGAAAGACAAAAGAAAGATTGTGCTTGCGCGGGTTGGCTACTTCACCATCTATGTAAATATTTCCGCACGTTGTGTCTGTAAGCTTGGACATACAATTTAAAAATGTAGTCTTGCCACAACCTGTCGGCCCTACAATACTCAGCATCTCACCGTGGCCAATCGCAAAATTGATGTTATCAAGAACCAGTAAGTCACCGTAACATTTTGTGAAATTAGTCACATTTACTTTTACATCACGCCCGTCAGTCATCCCTGCTTCTCCTGGGTGACCCCTAGGTTCAGAGTGCTCGCAACGGCGGGTCTGCCGTCACAATCCCGCGATTTATTTTCTGCCCCAGTCAAGCACCCTCTTAAGGAAGCGCTGATTTAATCGTTTTGGGGCTGCCACACAAAGCCTATACCGCACCCAGCCCTCTCAGCTTGTATCCCATGGAAACAATGAGGGTTTTCCAAGGGGGTAAACCCCTTGAGTGGAGATCGGGGGGAGGGAAACTCAAGAGCCTCAGCCCCTTGGGGTTTCCTCCCCCAGCATTCATTATATACCCAAGTTAGTTACAACGTAGTGCCGGACAGGCGCTACGCGCAGTCGTGCTTGTCCCAGGGCTCACGGCTATCGCGAGCCAAGGCTGTTTCCATGCGAGTAAGCGCTTCGTGAAGCTTTTTAATCTGATTGTTCTTCAGGTTGGGGTCACGCATGGCGTCATACAGCACGCAGCCTTCTGCCTGAGCCGGCAGGGGCATATCTGTAAGGTAGCAGAGGGTAGGCACCACGTCCGGCAGCGAGCAGCGGCGCAGCATACGGTAGCCTTTTTTCAAGCCGGGGCCTTGCATGATCAAGATGCCGCGTAGATCCCCAAATTCACCATGCAGAGCAGAAGGCAGCATGGGGCCGTGCTGTGCTGCATAGGAGGGATCAATAGCGTAAACCACGTCACCCACCTGCTCAGAGTCACCACCAAGGCCAAGCACAGCGGAATCGCGGCGGCTGAGGGCAAGCTGTACCGGGCGTTTACCGGTGACAGGGTCAACGTAGGTAACCAATGCGTCTATGATTTCCTGCACCGTCTTATCGTAATCTTCCGGCTCAACAATGCCGCCGGGGTTACGGCCCTTAAGGTTCACATACACATACAGTTCGCGCTGCGGCAGCGCCTTGCTCTGGGTCATATCCGGGTTAAAGCGGAAAAAGGCATTTTCCTTGTCAGCCCAGTAAGCGCCAAAATCGAGCTCACCATCTTCGCTCTCAACCGGCTTGGGAGGAACAGCAGTCAATTTTGCCAGTCCTTTGGCAATTAGAGGATCAAAGGGGTTGAACGCAGGGCCGTCAGCAGAAGCGCCGTGATCGGAAACAACTACCAGCACCGTGTCACGGTCAATGGTATCAAGAATTTTGCCCAAAAGCTTGTCTTCAGACTTGTACACGCGGCGATGTACTTCCCATGCGCCGGCGCGCACTTTGGGATCGCTGCTTTCCAATTTGGCAAACATAGCGTGATACATCCAGTCAATTGGGTGCGAATGCATGGCGAACAGATCCCATTCCTTGTTCTGCATCAGATGCACGGCGGCATCTCCCAGCCACTCAGAGACGTTTTCGTTCATTTCGCAATAGGTATCGTTGTCGATCATATCGAGCATGGACATAATCATGCCGCCCGCTTCGTGAAAACAACCATTACTTGTCATTTTAACCAGTTCTTCAGCCACTTCAGCGGGTTTGCACTCATAATTGCTGCCGCTCAGTGCGCCGATGATAAAACGAAATTCAGAGGCATCGTCAGACATTTCAAGCAGCTTGCACTTAAAGAACACGTCTTCTGTGCGCCCGTCAGGGAAGTGAATGGTGGTCTCCAGACGGTCGCTCCACTCGCCCACTTTCAGTGTGCAGAATGCCTGCGAAAAATCTTTGCTGGAAGACAGCGTAACGGTGTCGTAACCATCATTGCCTGTTTCGCGGGCCAGAATCCACCAGGTGGTGGGAGAAGGCTTCACTCTGGCATTGGGGAAGGAAAGCTTTACTTCCATTTCCAGCGGATCATCACCAAGCGCGGGGGTATTTTTCCAATCCTTGGCTTTACCGAATTTGCTGCGCAACGCTCCGGGGAAGTAGCCCGTGGTTACCATATGATCACCACTCACGGAGAATACATGGTTCAGGTTTGGCAGCTCATCCCGGAATTCACCAAGGCCAAGGCCTGTACCACCCAAAATGATACCGTTCTCCATGCGGGAAGGCCAAGAAGTGGGGTAGTTCATTACGATGCACTTCTTGCCAGCCTTGTCAGCCGCTTCCCATATATACTCAGCCTTGCAGCGCAAGCTGGAAAAACTTTGAAAAATGCTGGAGTTATCCACTGGCTTGTCTTCAGGATAATAAAAGAAATCCGTAATAGCATGGGTTCCCGGCCATGCGCCTGTCGCAATGGATGTCCAGTTAGGCGGTGTTACGGTGGGGTAAGGCACCTGGCACTTTTCCGCAAACACACCCTTGTCCATAAGCCGCTTGAAGTTGGGCAGCTCGCCTTCCTGTACAAGTTTATCCAAAAGCGCAGGCATTGCGCAGTCAAAGCCCAGTATGACGACTTTGTTATTCAACTTTGCCATGAGAAACTCCTGATATGTATTGATATAAGGTTAAAAATGACGTGAATTGCTTCCAGGTTCAGGCATCCGGCAATGCTCTGACAACAACAAAAATGAACAAAATGAAACAAAGACTCATTTTATGAAACTGATTTGAAAATAGTTGCAAGTGAATTTTGTGTCAAGCATAAAAATAAAAAATTAACTACAAAATAAGACTCTCCATGCAACCCATTGCTATTTTGGGCTATGTTGTTTTACTATATAGATATTCACTTATATTGCAAAGACTTTCCACAATATTTCACTTGACATTTTTCAGCATTGGAATCACTTCTTGAGAAAGTTTCACAATAAATCATTTTTTGCTTCATATTAATCATTTAGAGAGTCAAAACATTCTGAAGCGGCAGGGATAGAAAGGGGCGGCCTGTGAAACGGCCTGAAACAAAGCAGGGAGTTCAGTGTGAATCACGAGGAATGTATCGCGGCACTCCGTTCTGCCGGAGTTATCGGCCAGGGCGGGGCAGGTTTCCCCTCCCATGTGAAATATGCCGCAAAAGCAGAGGTTGTCATTGCCAACGGGTGCGAATGTGAACCCCTGCTGGCGACTGATCGCTACCTCATGGTGCGTCATGCCGAGCTGCTGGCTGAAACTCTGAGCAAAATTTCCATCATGACGGGAGCAAAGCGCTGCGTTATTGCGCTGAAAGCCAAAAATATTGAAGCAGCAAACAAACTGCGTAAAGTCATTCCCAGTTCCTGTGAAATGGTATTGCTACCGGATTTTTATCCCGCCGGTGACGAGCAAACTCTGGCACATGTTGTCACCGGAAAGACAGTCCCTCCGCTGGGAATTCCGCCCGATATAGGCGTTCTTGTCACCAATGTCGGCACCTTGATAAGCGCGGGGCAAGCCATGCGGGGCATTCCTGTCACTCATAAAACTATTACTGTTACGGGAGATGTCGCCGCTCCAGGCATCCTCGAGGTTCCCATTGGCAGTTCCATACACGAGTGCCTCGCTACATGCGGTGGGGTAACAGCGCCGGATCCGGTCTACATTCTGGGCGGCCCGCTCATGGGGCGCATTGTGGATTCCGCCGCAATACTCAACAAGGCCGTAGTCACAAAGACCCTTGGCGGAATTATCGTCATACCTCGCGGACACGTCCTGCACGCCAATGCCCGCCAGAAAACGGAACTTCTCCGTCGCCGTGCCGCCGCAGCCTGTATCCAGTGTCGCCTGTGTACAGAGCTTTGTCCGCGCTACTGTAACGGGCACCCCTTTGAAACTCACCGTGTCATGCGAGCCTTTGCCGCAGGGGCCGAACTCACTTCGGAAAGCGCCCGGCAGGCTCTGCTCTGCTGCGAGTGCGGCATTTGCGAATATGTGGCTTGCCCCATGGGGCTTTCCCCCCGTCGCATCAACATTGCCGTTAAGAATCGCCTGCGCGATCAAGGGCAGACATATCAGGGTGAGCGCGGTACCTTCGCCGATATGCGTCTCTTTTCGGAATATAGGCGCATTCCTACTGCGCGCCTTGCCCAGCGCATAGACATTGCACCCTACATGGGCATAAAACCTAAATTTACGACCAGCTCCCCCTGTTCCCACGTATGCATTCCCCTGAAACAACACATTGGGGCTGCCGCGTTGCCTGTGGTGGCAACGGGTGACCTTGTGCGTGAAAACGACCTGCTTGCTGAAATCCCGCAGGGCTCCCTCGGTGCCAGAGTACATGCCGGCATAGACGGTATCGTGACTGTTGAGACTGACGCTATCCATATTCAAAGGACATGACATGGATCCACAATTTTCTTCCATCGGCATGATCGAAAGCACATCCATTGCACGCGGCATTACCGCAGCGGATGCAATGATTAAAGCAGCCCAAGTAACTCCACTTTTTTGCAAAACCATCTGCCCCGGCAAGTATGTTGTGGCGATCAGTGGTGATGTTGCCGCCGTGCAGGCATCTGTGAGCGCTGCAAGAGAAAGCCTTGGCGAATGCCTTGTGGACAGCTTCGTCATTGCCAATATTCACAGGGATGTTGCCGTTGCTCTCTGCGGCGGCTCCGCCCTTGGCGGTGGCGCAAGCCTTGGAATCCTAGAGACGTTTTCCGCTTCTTCCATAGTTCTGGCGGCGGATGCCGCAGCCAAAGCCGCTGCCGTTGTTCTTGTAGATATTCGCATAGCTATGGGGCTCGGTGGAAAAGGCTATGCCCTCATAGAGGGTGATGTCGCCTCTGTTCAGGCCGCAGTAACCGCCGGGGTTGAGGCTTTGGCCGAAACGGGCCTTCTGGCTGCCCACACTGTAATTCCCCAGCCTGTAGCAGGTTTGTGGGGCACCCTGGTTTGAGTTCGCTGCACAATGCAACGAACCCTGGCGATTGCGCAGTACCAGAAGCCATTATGCAATGGCCTCGGTTTAGGGGAAAAAATATGCCAAAATTTGACGTTGTGCCTGCCCGAATACTTGCCTCTCGCGTCATAGCTTCTCTTCACCCGGCACTGGCAAAGGCGCTCGAGCTGCAACTGGGGCCGGAAGAAACAGTGACAAAGGCTGCGGGAATGTCTCTAGCCCTTTTCACCGCAGACTGTGACGACGTGGGCTATATCGCTCTTGATGAAGCCACAAAGCAGGCAGACGTGCGGGTAATCTACGCAGCTTCATTCTTTGGTGGAGCGGCAAACGCCTCCATGCCACTCGCAGGTGAGTTCATAGGCATGTTGGCTGCGCCCAATCCGGCAGACGCCACGGCAGGGTTACAAGCCGCCATCAACTGCTACACAAACGATGCAGCCTTTCACTATGCGGATGATGCTAACTCAATCATTTTTCTGGATCACCTCATCACCAGCGCGGGGAGCTATCTGTCATGCGAGGCAGGCATTGAGACCGGCTCCGCACTGGCCTACCTTATAGCCCCTCCGCTGGAAGCCATCTTGGGTATAGATGCGGCACTCAAGGCTGCCGGAGCGCGGCTGGTAAAATATTTTCCACCACCCACCCCTACCAATTTTTCCGGGGCGTGGCTCGCCGGGGATCAGGCAGACTGCCGAGCCGCCTGCGCTGCCTTCAGACAGGCTGTTCTTGATGTGGCGGAGCGAGCTAGCGATATATAACCGGTACCAGGGAGATATAAGCATATGCACAGAGAAACATCATTTGGGCTCGTGGAAACAAAGGGCTACATAGGAGCACTCGTAGCCGCTGATGCTATGGCAAAGGCCGCCTATGTAAGCTTGACTCGGACGCATAAAGCCGGAAGCGCACACATGGTGGTTATCTGCGAAGGTGATGTCGCGGCCTGCTCAGCGGCTGTTGAAGCCGGAGCGGAAGCAGCAGAACGCCATGGCGAACTCCTGTCCAGCACTGTCATGGCACGACCTGAGCACGACGGCGCAACGCTTTTGGTAGATACCCTTCTGGACGACATGCAACAGCGCAAGCGGAAACGTAAAAAAATACGTATGGCGGCGGCAGATGCAGCAGCGCAATACGCTGCGCAAGAAAATCCGGAAGAAGCCGCGCAAGCGACAAACGCCAAAAAGGCCGCACGTTCCGCAAAATCTGAATCAGACGAACATAAAAAGTAGGCTAATATGAGCGACTCAGGGGAATCACGCAGTGTACGCGCCTATGTACCGGGAAAACAGGTCACCTTGGCCCACATCATCGCCCACCCTGCTTCGGAAATGTGCGAAAAGGTCGGACTCGACGCTGTAGACGCCGTGGGAGTTCTCACTCTGACACCGGGTGAAACATCTATGATAGCAGCAGACATTGCTATAAAGGCGGCTGGCGTTTCCATAGGCTTTTTAGACAGATTTTCAGGAACCCTGATTGTTCACGGCTCTGTAGGTGAGGTGGAACAAGCTCTCAGCGTTGTCATGTCAGTTTTGGTGGAGAGCATGGAATATAACGGCTGCCGCATCACCCGGTACTAATCATGGCAAAGCGCTGGGGTATTCTTCTGGCAGGCATAACAGGTGCGGGCAAAAGCAGCTTGATCGCCGCCCTGTTCAAAGCGCAACGGCCTGTAACAAAAACCCAGGCTCTCATTTTTCACGGAAACCACTGCATTGATTCACCGGGAGAATACTTGATGCATCCGCATCTTCGACAAAATTTTTTAAGTACGGCAGCAGATGTGCGCACTGTGCTGTTTCTACACAATGCGGATGCGCGAAACACTCCCCTGCCTTCAGACTTTTTGCGCGCCGTGGGACATATCCCTGTCATTGGCGTAATAAGCAAAACGGATGTTGCCGGAGCAAATATTCCCCGCGCCCAGCAAGAACTTGTGCGCCTTGGCATCAAAGAGCCTTTTTTTGCAGTAAACGTAACCTCTCCAGCAACTATTGACGAGCTGCGCAAATACCTGACGGCACTACACCTGTGGACTCCGGTGGGAGAATAGCAATGAAACGGGATATTATCACCGCTGCCGACATCAAGGCTGCCCGCAGAGCCGGATTAACCACGCTATCCATTGCGCCGGAAGCAATTGTCACCCCACAAGCAAAAGAGGATGCACGGGACTGGAAAATCCAACTACTCCGCACAAAGCACCACTCCCCCGGCGCTGCCTTCGGCTCACCCCCACCACAGACACAAACCACTTTCGCAACCGAACTCGGCATAGCTCAGGCAAGCAGTCCTGTACCAACCAAGGAAAAGGAGAACACTATTATGTCATCAGAAAGCCAATCCCGTCAGATGCCGGGCAATTTCGCTGCATCGTTTCCTTTTACCTTGCCCGCATTGACGCATCAAACTACCACTGCCGCGGCCCACACGCCACACGCAGAGCCAAAGCGCGCCGAGCCGCAAAGAGAGGCAAAATCGACTGAGCCGAATGGTATCGCCAAGAAAATACCATCCCTGCGTGAAGCCGTGTTACAGCGGGTATATGCGAGGCTCACTCCAGGCACAAAGCCCAGCCAGCTTCTGGATCAGCTTATCGACAAGGCAATGCAGAGTGCCACAGCCTCCACAACTTCCACCTCTTTCAGCCCTGCTGCATCTTCTAATTGCGCGGGTTGCTGCCATAGCTGTATGTCCGGCGCAGCAGTTCCGCAAAAGCAGCCCTGCACCTGTGCCACAGCGCCTTGGCAATCTGGCCGCACCGAAGCCGGGGGGGTTGTAGCTGTTGACAATCGCACTCTTCCCTGGGCCCGTTTTGAAGGAGCAACGCAAGGTATGGTGAACATCGTGGATGTAATTACCCCCAAAGACGGTTCCCCCATGGGCGGCGGATATCTTGAGTGGAACGCCACTTCCTTTCCCTGGAAACTGGCCTATGCGGAAATTGACGTTGTGCTTGAAGGCGAGCTGCATATTACCAGCAACGGCAAGACAGTTATAGGACGGCCCGGTGACATGCTCTACATCCCCAAAGATACGGATGTCATTTTCAGTTCACCGGGGTACGTCAAGTTCGCCTACGCCACCTGGCCCGCTGACTGGAGCAATCAGGGGGGAAGCTGAAATGATCTTTCTGACTGAACAGGAATTACGTACCCGTTTCGGGTTGGGCCAGGGCGGCGAAATCCGCCTGCGCCATGACGAACGCCTCACCCCGGCAGCCTGGAATCTTGTAAGAGACAGAAAAATACGGGTACTGCACGTTGACCCTGAGGGCAGAACTGCCGTTGGCGATGAGGCAGGCGACATAAAACGCGTGCCCGTTCTACGCACAGACACGTCATCTACCATAGGCAGGCAGTGTTCCCAGTGCGGCTGCGCCGTGCGCGAAAAACCCGAAGGGCTAACCCACCTGGACGCAAGCACACTTGCTCCCAAAACCCACCCGCGCATCATACTGCGTGGCAAGCTCGATTCCACTATTGCCTCTGTTGTTTTGGCACAAACTCAATATGACCCTGCAAAAGCGTTACCCAAAGAGCTTGCCACATGGCTGTCAGACCTGCGTTCCTGGCTCGGGCAGATATTACGGGCAGAAGTCACAGGTGAAGCCATGCCGGATCTTGGCATGGGAGACTTTGACTTCACCATGATCCACGCCATGTCCCACGCGCCTGAAAGACATCTGGGGCACGACCACATTGTGCCGGACGCATCACACGGGTTCAACGCTGCTCTGCTCAACAAGCTCCGGGCCGAAGTGCGCGAGGTTGAACTCAGCGCAGCAGGCCTCGCCTGCCCGGAACGTCCGGATATAGTACGCGCTCTCAACCGCCTGAGTAGTGCCTTCTACGTTCTCATGATCTGCACCCTGCTCGCCGAGGCAGGCAAGCCTTTGCCTGTTCCGACAACCGTACCATGTAAACAATAGCAACACTGATATAATCATATCACATTGAATTTACGTTGAATACGCCTCCGACGGACACACCACCCAAAAAGGAATTTCCATGTGCGTGTTTGAAAAGTGCCTGACCTTATGCAAGGGCAATCCGGGAACAATTGTTTTTCCTGACGGCGAAGACGAGCGTATCGTAGCTGCCGCGCATCGGTTGCAACGCGACGGGCTGGCAAACCCAATTCTTGTGGGCAAACCGTGGGCAGTGCGGCAGATACTACAAGCCTCCGGGCTAAGCGGCTCCTTGCGTGTGGTGGATTATGAATCCCCTGCACTCCTTGAGCGCAATGCAGTTGACTTTCAAATGATCCAAGAAAAAAAAGGGAAGCCTGTCAGCCCGGAAAAAGCATTGGAAACCGTGCGCTGCCCTGTAGCGGCGGGAGCCCTGATGGTGCGGCGAGGAGAAGCGGAACTCGGCATTGCAGGCAATCGCTCCTCCACAGCAGATGTGCTACGGGCAGGGTTGCGCGCTATCGGCACCGGCGCGGGGATCAAAACTGTTTCCAGTTTCTTTTTCATGATTGCACCGGGCGGGGAAAAATTGTTGATATTTACCGACGCGGCAGTGGTGCCGGAACCAACAGCACAGCAACTTGCTGACATTGCCATCAGCTCCGCCGCACAACTGAAAAACCTTATGGGCGAAGAGCCGAATGTCGCCCTGCTGTCTTTTTCCACAAAGGGCAGCGCGGAACACCCCCGCGTCAATATAGTCCGCGAAGCGCTTGCGGAAATCAGACAGCGCAATCCCTTGCTCCAGGTGGATGGCGAGCTGCAATTTGATGCGGCAATTGTGCCGGAAGTGGCAGAGCTCAAAGCCCCACAAAGCAGTGTCGCAGGGCGGGCCAACGTACTTGTCTTTCCCTCACTTGAGGCAGGAAATATCTCCTACAAAGTGGCACAACGTCTGTGCGGATATACGGCCCTTGGCCCATTTCTTCAGGGGCTTGCCGGTGGTTGGCACGATCTTTCACGTGGATGCAGCGTGGATGATGTATACAAAATCAGTGTAGTAGGTTTTGGCTTGCAACGAAGTTCTCTGTGAGAACTTCCATAAAAAAACCGTTACACAACGGCTTACATGCTTGCTTATGCAAAGTTGCAATCAAGGATGATATGAGTGTTGGGGGCACCGCCCAGTCCCCCTCAATTGCATCCTGCCTAAACGCAACATGGTATAAAATATCTTCTTAACCTCATAACAGTACTGGAGTTACAAAATGAACGCTCTTGGAATGATCGAAACAAAGGGTCTGGTTAGTCTTATTGAAGCAGCGGACGCCATGGTAAAGGCAGCACGCGTGCAACTGGTATCATATGAACAGATTGGTGGTGGCTATGTTGCCGCTATTGTGCGCGGCGATGTGGCAGCCTGCAAGGCTGCCACAGATGCCGGAGCAGCTGCGGTTCAACGCCTTGGCGGACAACTGATAGCAGTCCACGTTATTCCTCGTCCCCATGATGATGTGGAAGGAATTTTTGCCCTGCTGAAAAAATAACCAAACACCCACAAGGGAATAGTCGGGCCTGCGATGCCGTACCACCGCATGAGCCGGGAGAATACTATGTATCTTGGAAAAGTAACGGGGCAAGTTGTCTCAACTGTGCGCGCCTCCGGGGTGCCACACACACCGTGGCTGATGGTCGAACTGCTTGACGGACAAGGAAACCCCACAGGCAAAGCGCATGTGGCGGCTGATCCCCTTGGTGCGGGCGAGGGGGAACTGGTTGTGCTTGTAGGGGGCAGTTCCGCCCGGCATGCGGTTGTCCCTGAAGCACCCGTGGATCTTACCATTATCGGCATTGTGGACTGCGTAACATCGGCTAACGCCGAAGTGTATTCAAAAAAACGGTAACTCCCTGATCTTCACAATACATTGAGAAGAATGAGGAAATTCATATGACCTACAGCCCACAAGAGATAGAACGCATCGTCGATGCCGTTTTGCAACAAATACAGCCAGCCCTGCAACAAACCGCTGCCACAGAGGCTCTTCGGCCACAGGTGGAAGGAAATGCAGGAATATTCGAGCACCTGGATGATGCCGTGACAGCGGCACGCACAGCGGGCAACCTTATACGCATTCTGGCCGTGAGGGAAAAAGCCATTGCCGCCATTCGAGCGGAGGCCTGCGCTCAGGCGCGCCCGCTGGCCGAAATGGCTGTACAAGAAACCGGCATGGGCCGAGTTGAAGACAAGGTGCGTAAAAACATTCTCCAGGCGCAACGTACTCCGGGAGTTGAAGCCCTCTGTCCAGCAGCCCTTTCCGGCGATGCCGGACTAACCTTGACGGAAAACGCACCCTGGGGAGTTATCGCCTCGATAACTCCTTCCACCAATCCGGCAGCAACCATTATCAACAACGCCATCAGCATGATTGCCGGGGGCAACGCCATTCTATTTGCACCGCACCCCAAAGCAAAAAAAGTATCGCAAACCTGCATTCAGCTCTTGAACAAGGCTGTGTTTGCGGCTACCGGCATAATGAACCTTATGGTAGCTGTACGCGAACCTACCCTTGAGGTTGCGCGCAAGATATTTGCCTACCCGGACATTAATCTGCTGGTTGTTACCGGCGGTGAAGCCGTTGTTAATGCAGCGCGCAAGCATGCAGTCATGCGACTTGTCAGCGCCGGGGCGGGCAACCCACCCGTGGTGGTAGATGAAACGGCTGACATAGAACGCGCCGCCCGCAGCATTTATGAAGGTGCCTCGTTTGACAACAACATTATCTGCGCTGACGAAAAAATTATCATTGCTGTGGAAAGTATAGCCGATCCCCTGACAAGCGCCATGCAAAGGCTGGGAGCCGTTGTTTTGACTACGGAACAGTGTGAGGCCATAGCAAAAATAGTGATTAAGGGCCATCCCGGTCAGGGAGCATCCGCCGATCCGCAATGGGTAGGCAGAGACGCTTCTATCATAGCGGCAGCGGCAGGCATTGTCGTACCGGAGTCATGCAGACTCCTTCTTGTGGATGTTGGCCGCGACATTAATCACGTTTTTGTGCGTGTTGAGCAAATGATGCCCGTATTACCCATATTACGAGCTCATGATGTTCATGAAGGCATAGACTGGGCCGTACGTGTTGAACGTGGGCTACGCCATACAGCCGGAATGCATTCCCGAAACATTGAGAATATGGACGCCATGGCTCGGCGCATCAACACCAGCCTGTTTGTTAAAAACGGCCCGCACATTGCTGGGCTGGGAGCAGGCGGCGAGGGCTGGACTTCCATGACCATTGCCACCCCCACCGGGGAAGGAGTCACCTCCGCCCGCAGCTTCGTCCGCCTGCGCCGCTGCACCCTCGTTGATAATTTCCGTATTGTATAAAAGAACGCTGTTTTTATCAGGAAAAACGGAATGTAATCATTTTTGGACTTTATCACACTACCCCCCTGGAGGAATGATTACCACAGAATCTATGCCTGCAATCCCAGACCTACTCACGTTGTATGACGCTGAAACAATGAGGGTTTCCAAAAAGGCTTACCCACATAGGTTGAGTTAGTTGCACTGTGCAACAAACTCTGGCGATTACACAGCAAGCGCCCGCAAGCGGACAGCGCAGCATACACCTGCTACGCTGTTGCCCGAATTAATTGGCGCTCTTCCCCAAAATCGTTACATAAAATAAACAGCGCTCCCTTAACTATTTTTTTGAAAGGAGAATCACATGGCAGATCTTACGATTTCCTATACCCGTGAAGGTGAATTTCAGGTTATTAAAACCGGCTCACCTGCTTTGGGCGATATCAATATTGATTATACAGGCGTCCCGGAAGAGGCTCGGGGGGGAACTGCGAAACAGCTTCTGGCATCCTCCGCTCTTTACTGTTTCTGCGGGGCCTTCGCCAAAGCTCTGACAACGCGAGGCGGCAACTATGACAGCATCACAGGAACAGCAACCATAAGCACCGGTGTTGACGATAAAAAGCGAGCTCGTGTTACAGGCATAGTCCTTGATGTTACAGTGACTATGCCGGAAGAAGAGTCCTTCGTTTTTGAGCGCGTCGAAAAAATCATGCAACAAGGCTGCCTTGTAACAGCCTCACTGCACGCAGCCTTTCCTGTTACATACACCCTCCACCACGCCTTCACAGAAGAATAAAGGAACGCCCCATGATACGCATTACCATCATCGGCGGAGGGCCAGGCGGCTACACAGCCGCCTTTGCCGCAGCCCGTGCAGGGGCCAACGTAACCCTTATCGAATCGACAGCAATGGGAGGCACTTGTCTGAACACTGGGTGCATTCCCACAAAAACTATAAAAGCTTCTGCTGACGCCTTTGAAATGGCACACAGGCTCACAGAATTCGGCATCAGCGGAACAGGCGAAGCACACATCGACATGAATGCGGTAATCGCTCGCAAGATGAAAGTCTCCAGTGTACTTCGCACAGGTCTTGAGAAATCGTGCGCAGCACTCAAAATAAACCTCTTGCGCGGCACCGCCTCCATTGAACGTGCCGGGCTGGTTCGTGTGGATCTGTCTACCGGTGAACAACTCACTGTGGAAGGAGATCGCATCATTATTGCCACCGGCTCAAGCAGTTTACATTTGCCCGTACTCCCTGTTGACCACACGCATATTCTCTCCAGTGATGACGCACTTACCCTGACGCATGTTCCCAAACGCCTCCTCATCGTGGGGGGCGGCGTTATAGGGTGCGAATTGGCATTCATTTTCCGAGCTTTCGGCTCTGACGTAACCATAGTCGAAGGGCAGGGACGGCTGTTGCCCATTCCTTCCGTGGATGAAGAGATGAGTAAACTATTGCTGCGTGAATCTAAAAAACGGGGCATTGCCACGGAATTACAGCGCACCGTTAGCAGCGTGCGTGTGCTGGACAACGGTACTGTGAGTGCCACGTTGAGCAATTCTCCCTTTGCAGCCCTGCCCGATACAGCCAAGAAGCCAGACAGTGAATGCATTGCGGATATTGTACTGGTCACCATAGGCCGCGTGCCGAACACAGAAGCCCTCGGCTTGAAGCAAGCCGGGATTGCTGTCACGCCACGCGGGTGGATTATAGCCGACGAGCGCATGCAAACGTCCATTCCCGGCATTTACGCCATTGGGGATGTCCTCGGGCCGGAAAAGATTATGCTGGCTCACGTTGCTGCGACAGAAGGCCTCTGTGCGGTTGCCAACTGCCTTGGAGAAGAAAAGCGCATGGACTACCGCACTGTTCCATCAGGCATCTTCACCTCGCCTGAAATCGGCACCGTCGGGCTTTCTGAAGCCCAGGCCAAAGCTGCCGGTATGGATATCAAAACAACCGCGTTTCAAATGCGAGAACTCGGCAAGGCACAGGCCATGGGCGAGCTTGCGGGCGTATGCAAACTCATCTGCGAGGCAGATTCAGGAAAACTGGTGGGGGCTCATATTGCCGGGCCTCATGCCACAGACCTGATAGCTGAAGCAGCCCTCGCCATTCAAATGGGCCTTACCGCCAAAGATGTGGCAAGCACCATTCACGCCCACCCCACACTGGCGGAAGGCTTGTATGAGGCGGCACTGCACTTGGCTTAACGCCTGTCAGAAAAACAAGGATGTAAAGGATTTCCAAAGGGGATAGCCCCCACCAAGGAGAACACATGAGCGCACTCGTCTACCCAGATTCAATTCACTATACCCATAAGCACATTTGGCTGCGGGAAGAAGCAAACGGTATTGCAACGCTGGGCATAACCGATTTTGCGCAAGATCAGCTCGGCGAAATCGCCTTTTTGGATTTACCGGCGATTGGCAAAACCTTTACGCAAGGTGAAGAATTCGGCACGGTGGAGTCTATAAAATCAGTCAATGCGTTGTACATGCCTGTGTCCGGCACAGTTTTTCATGTCAATGCAGAGCTCTCATCAACACCAACACAGGTCAATATGGAACCCTACGGAAGTGGATGGATGCTGCAAATCCAAATGGCCCCAAACGCCACACGGAACGAACTTATCTCTGCCGCAGAATACGAAGCTGGCTTAAAATAGCCTGCATATTGAGGCCATTGCACAGTTACCAGAGAGCATTGTGCAATGGCCTCTGGTAGGTGCCAGCAATCGCCAGAGGAATTCATTGCACACGGTAACGAATTCAAAAGACAACAGCGTAGCAATCTCAAAGTGAGACTGCTACGCTGTTTACTTACGTATCAATTATGTTGACATTTACCGGAGCACGCTCAATTATGAACCAATTGCAACACGAATTTGCTCGAGTAAAACAAAGGTGTTACTGATTATCAGGTGCTACTGATTCACAGGCGCTGCCGGTGCTGCTGGAGCGGGCGCTGCCGGTGCTGCTGGGACAGAGGTTGCTGGAGCGACAGGCGCATCTGTTTCAATCTGCATAATAGATGATGCTTTATTCACTTTGGCCGAAGTAGCAATATTATAGCCAAGGGATGTTGCAATAAAAATTATTGCCATAAAGGTAGTCAGCTTCACCAGCATACCACCGGCGCCAGCTCCACCGAAAAGAGAAGACGATCCCCCGCCAAAAATTACGCCCATGCCTTCTTTGCCGGACTGCAAAAGCACCAGTAATACCAGTATAATACACACGATAATGTGCAAGCTCAAGATCATATTTTCCAAGGAACGCCTCCAGCGGTCAGCATCTTACGCCGCAACAATGCGGCCAAAACTTTTTGCCTGTAATGAAGCACCGCCTACCAGCACTCCGTTAACATTGTCAAGTTTTATTATTTCTCCTGCGTTTTCAGGCTTAACGCTCCCACCATACAGAATACGCATAGCATCGCCTTGTATCGGAAAACGCGCCCGCAATGCTCCTCGCACCAGCCGATGCGCCTCTTCTATCTCCACACTGCCGGCAACGCGCCCGGTGCCAATGGCCCATACCGGCTCATACGCTATCGAAAGTCGCTCAGGAACAATGGAATCCGGCAAAATGGCAAGGCCTGCGTAAAGCTGCCGTTCAATTACCGATTGCAACTTCCCCGCATCGCGTTCCGCCAAGGTTTCGCCCACGCACAGCACAACATCAAGGTCGCAGGCCAGAGCAAAAGCCACTTTTTCTCCGATAAAAGCGTCTGGTTCCCCTAGAATGGCGCGGCGTTCCGAATGCCCCACCAGAACAAGAGAACAACCACAATCGCGCAACATGGCCGGAGATACTTCCCCTGTAAAAGCGCCTTCTTTGGCGGGGTAGCAGTTCTGCCCCCCCAACCGGATTGCGCTGTTTTTGCCCTTTAACGCCTCATGGCAAGACAAGAGAGCCGTAAAGGGAGCGAAAACAGCCACCTCACGATCCGCCGGAACAGGTATATCCGCCAGCTCCATCAGAGTTGCCGCAGCCTCGGCACAGGTTTTATACATTTTCCAGTTGGCAGCCATCAATTTCTTCATGCAAGCTCCATCGAGTCATAGACTAGTTCAATAGGGTGTACTCTTACGACCGGAGAAAAAAACCACATGGCGCAGTAATTTGAGCGAAAGACTTAGAACTTATCCATAAATAGAGGCCATTGCACAATGGCCTCTGGCAACTGCGTAGCAGGTGCTCGCAAGCGAACAGCGCAGCGTGCCTTTTTCTTTATCTTCACTGGATAAGAAAATGTATCGTTTTATCTTGCTGAAAAATAAGACATAATTTTCCAACAAGCT
>JAVBJS010000094.1:0-15649 GCA_031546885.1 Desulfovibrio sp. | reverse complement strand
AATAAGGAGAGCGTGTGGCAAGAGCAAGGAAAATGTTTTTTTTGCGGAGGGAGTGGACTCTTATGTCCTCGACCCAGAGCAAAAAAGGCATTTGACGCAGCTATTGACCGCGAACATCCTTATTTATGGATAAGTTCTAAGTATTGGGGGAAAAAACTCTACGCTCCTGATCTGCAATTTGAGGGCATGAGAAGTGCAATATGAGTTCGTTGCATTGTACACCGAACTCTGGCGCTTGCACGGCAAGTGGACAGCGCAGCGAGCCTCTCTTTCGAAAGCAGCACTACTTTCGAAAGTATTCGATAAAGGATATGCGTTTAATTTTTCAAAAAATCCTGTTTTTGTGGAATATCCGGGTTAATCAAAATGCCAGCGCAGCCACATAAAAAGCACATTCCCATCGTTATACTCCCCTGGAATGTACGTCATCTGCACAGCAAGGCGCATATATTCAAGACTCAGGAGAGGTAACAGGGCTGGAAAGGGAATATAATGGTAATTTCCTCTGGCCGTTATCCCGGCTGTATATCCAAGACCAACCTTCCAGTCGCCAGCTTCGTCCAGCTTCCAGTTTTTCACGTAGCCATACCCGGCAAAGGGTTCGAAACGGTAATTGGAATCTGTAAATCCCAGAAAATAGAGGCCATGCCAGTCCCCATCTTCATCATACAGGGAACGCCCAAAGCCGCCCCCCCAAGGATATTCATTATAGCGCTTAACGTGGCTTTCAGAGTACATTAACCGATTATGCCAAGTATAAGCCGTCACATAAAGATCAAATGTCGGCGCATTCCAAATGCTGACAAGGCGATCCCCTACACGCGTGAAGAATCCGGGGTTTGTCTCGGGGGACTCCGCAGAATTCATTCCCGGCGTTGAAGTTGGAGCAGAGGAGGAAGATACTGTAACATCAGCAGCAGGGCTTTTTTCTGTGTCAGCGAGGGCGGAAACCCGGGAGCCGACAGGAGAAGCAGTACTGGTGGGAGCCGGTACATCACCTTTAGAAGACGAGGTAGCGCAGCCCCCTGTGCATATCGCCAAAACACAAAAAATTATTATACAAAAACAGCGTTTAGGATGTTTCATGCACTTCCCCAAAAGTGTATTGATTGCAACGCGATGCAACACTTCTTCATATATAATACTCAACAGAAAGTCAATTTTGCATAGGGAAGCAATGATTTGAGTTCGTTGCATTGTGCAACGAACTCTATTACGGGGGAATAAAGACAAGAATCCCGCATAGTACGGATATCCGTCATGCGGGTAGAAGTAAGGCGCGTCTAAAATTGATGTAGCCTCAAGGCGTAAACAGTGGCGAAGAGAAATCGGTCACTTCACCCTGTCTGATATGTTGAATGCTAGGGCGTAGAGGTGATGAAAAAAATCCATGTATTCAACAAAAATTTCTTCCGGTACAGTAATGCGGGCAGGTGCAAAGTTGAGTATGCCTTTAACCCCTGCCTCTACAAGCCTGTTAGCAGCACGCTGGGCTCGCTCTGGCGGTGTTGTGATAATACCGATATCAACATTTAATGAAGCAATTCGCTCTTTCATGCGCCTTGTACACACAACTTCAAGGTCGGAGACTTCTTCTCCTATTTTGAAGGGGTCACAGTCAAAGGCACCAATGATACGAAATCCGCGCTCGGCAAATTCCCGGTGATTCAGGAGAGCCTTACCAAGGTTGCCAACGCCCACAAGAACGCAGTTCCACTGGCGGTTAATGCCAAGAGATTCGCGAATGGATGTAATAAGGTCACGCACATTATAGCCAACACCACGCACTCCAAATTCACCAAAGTAAGTAAGATCCTTACGAATTTGTGAGGCATTTATGGAGCAGGCTTTAGCAAGGGGCTCAGAGGAGATAACTTGCACCCCATCATGAAGCATGTTCTCTAAAACCTGTAGGTAAATAGAGAGACGCTGGATGGTGGCGCGGGGGATGTGTTCAGTTTTTATATTCATATGCTGAGGGCATCTTGGTGTTGATACGTTGAGTAACGCCTTTACCCGCAGAGTGCTTCCACTCCAGTGGTTTCTCTGAAGTAAGCACGACTTGAGAACTTGGCAAGGGGACAATTTACTGTTTCATTCAAGGAGTTTTTTTCCTTGAGCCCATCAGCAAGGCATACACGGTCTAAGCCCTTCTAAATAAACACTATCCGAAGAGCATGAATGAAACCGAAGTGACTGGGGGAGCTTAGGGGGGGGCGAAACCTCACCCAAATAATCATTACATAATGTTATCAGCTTTCTCTCAAGAGAAAATAAAAGAGGCTGGCCTTGGCACAGCCTCTTTTATTAGCATTTCGCGTTCTTCTTAGCCGAGTGGGTTAACGAAGAGCAGGATCATGTTGACAACCAAGGCGTAAATTGCCAAGGATTCGATAAAAGCAAGACCCAGAATAAGGGTAACGGTAAGCTTGTCGCTTGCCTCAGGGTTACGGGCAATGCCTTCACACGCGGCCTTTAAGCCAAGGCCCTGACCAATACCACAACCAGCGGCGGCAATAGCCATACCAATAGCGGCAGCAAGATAGGTCATGCCAAGAGCACCTGCATCCATTTTGCTTTTTACAACTGCGGCATCAGCGCCAAAGGCAATGGTTGCGGTTGCAATAACAGCGACAAGGGCCAGTGTGGAGATAAACAGTTTACGCATGAGCAACTCCTAGAGTTATATGTTGTGGTCATAAGGCGACCATTCCCCTGATAGAATCCCTTTTACTGCCTGGAGCCTCGATAAAAGGGGGCGCTCGTATAATCCAAAGACATTTCTCAGTGCGAACAGGCTTTTTTTAGTGGGCGTGTTCCATGGCACCTTGCAGGTAAATCATGGTAAGCATGTAGAAAATAAAGGCCTGCAACGCCTTTGCCAAAAAGAACAGGAAGTAAGTGGGAAATGTTGAGAATACTGGAGCCATAAAGAAGAAGAGCATCAATACGATTTCTTCACCACGAATGTTCCCAAAAAGACGAAGGGTCAGCGAAAGTGGACGGGCACAGTGGCTTACAATTTCAATGGGGAGCATAAGAGGCGCAAGAGGAAGCATGGGGCCCATAAAGTGCTTGATATAGCCAGGCCCCCATGCCCGTAGCCCTACATAGTTGTAGTAGCAAAAAACGAACATGGCCATGGCCGCGTTGGTATTGAGATTCGCTGTGGGCGCATCGCACCCAGGAACAAGGCCTAGAATGTTTTGCACCAGAAGAAAAAGAAAAACTGCGCACAGCAACGGGAATATTTTGCGACCTTTCTCCCCTATCGTCGCCACAGTAAATTCTTCCAGACCACCAATGAGAACTTCACACAGGTTCTGCAAGCCACGCGGTACCAGTTTATACCGACCCCGCAAGGCAACGCCCACAAGAAACAAAATGGCCATTGCCAGCCATGTGTAAAAAACATGCTTGAGATTTTCCCCTATACCAAAAAACTGGGAAAAAAGGAGTGGGTGCATTTGATCGACGGATGCAGACATGTGCTAGGCCTCCTTGGCAGGTTTGCGCGAAGCTTTGGAAAATCCCCACAGTGCAATTCCTGCAACTGTTGAGGTGAGCCCAGCTATGAGGGGAACAACAGGTTGCCCAAGCTGAACGATAAGCACAAAAAGTATAATGCCGGTACACATAAGACGCAGGGTAAAGGTAAAAAAAAGCTTCAACTGTGCGCCCGGCGTATATTTCCGCAGAAGAGTGCCTTGCACAAAACGGGAGGTGTGCCAAAGGTTATACCCCGCAATGAACGCCCCTACAGTAAATAAAAGGGGCCAAAGGGTAAGCCAGCACAGTAAAACTCCCAAACTCGCCGCGACCCCTGTTAGCAGAATATGCGTTGTCAGCATATGCCGCACCAAGGGAGAAGCAAATCCCTTGCGATATAAAAATTTTTCTATTGTATAATGAAGCCGTTTCATACTGTTCCGTCAGTCTCATCATCGCTTCGAGGAGCATCCGAAGGTTTGCCTGATGCCTTATCTGACTGTTTCTGCGCCTGAAGCAAACGCTTCGTATCCGTATATACATTTTTGAATCCGGCGACAATTCCGATAATCAAAAAGATTCCGGTACACCAAGGGTGGGTGCCAAACCATTTATCCAGAAAAAATCCGAAGATGGTTCCTACAGCAATGCCGCTTGCCATGTGCAAGCCAACAGAACCGGCCTGAGCCAAGGTGCTAAGCTGACGTTTGTCAGAGCCGCCACGCAAGCCGCGTAGAATCATACAGCAACCTTATATGAACAGCAAGGCACGTTCGGTAAAAAGTTTGCTGTGTCCCTTTGTTCACAAGCAGGTGTATGGCTAGCATGGTTAAGGGGATTTCGTCAATAATAAATGATGGCTTTTTCGGAGCCCTCTGCGGGAACCCTTGTAAAATGCCGCAGAGTAACAAGCTACGCAACACAGGGCAGCCTACCCTGATGGCCTGCATGAATTCCTTGACTTTCTTTGCGACTTGAGGGAGATTGCAAAAATATCCTGAACAGGAGGCCTGAATCATGTGGACTATTTTTGTTGATCGCTTAAATTTGGCTCCCGAGGCCGTTGCCGGCGTGGCTCTCATTGGTATTTACTTCGTGTATATTTTGGGTATGTCCTACATGCGCATTAAGCGCGGCGATCACATGCACCACTAGGCCTGCCGATATTGCCGACAGCAGCGATATATTTGTGTTGCCGGCAAGTGCCTTACGATGTCTGCGGAGCGCGTTGCGCTTTAAGGATGCTCTTTTGGCGGCAAAAATCTTTGTGAAAATGTTCTCATGCGGGTTCCGTGCAGCAATTCGCGCATGGCGAAACCCGCGCCCTTCACAAAAGGAAGCGCAGCACTAAAAATGCGTGCAATATTTTTTAATGAAGGGAGTGCGCTGAATTGCGCCGTTGGCGGTTGAGGAACTGATTGCGACTGTTATCAATAGTCTGAAGCAAAGGCGGACTGCTTTTGCGGCTGTATTTGTAATAATGTCTGCTTGACTTTTTTGTGCTATCGAGCTAGAAGCACCTTTCGTTTTTCTGGGAGGATACCATGTACGCGATTATCGAAACAGGCGGCAAGCAATACCGCGTTGAAGAAGGCAGCAAGCTGCGTGTTGAGAGCATTGCCGCTGAAGTTGGCGGGGAAGTTGTCCTTGACAAGGTGCTTATGCTTGGAGGCGGAACCCTAAACATAGGGGCCCCTTATGTGGCAAATGCCACGGTGAAAGCTGAGGTTGTGGAACACGGCCGCGGCGATAAAATTCTGGTGTTCAAGAAATGGCGTCGTAATGATTCGCGCCGTATGCAAGGACACCGGCAAAACTACACCACCCTCAAGATTACGGCCATTTCGGCGTAATATCGGAGTTTTGTCATGGCACATAAAAAGGCAGGCGGCAGTTCTCGTAACGGCCGTGATAGTAAAGGGCAGCGTCGTGGTGTAAAGCGCTTTGGCGGGCAGCCCGTTTTGGCCGGCAGTATCATTATCCGCCAGCTTGGCACCCGGGTACACCCTGGAACCAATGTTGGGCTTGGGCGTGATTTTACCATTTTTGCCACATGCGATGGCGTTGTAAAATTTGAAAAGTACATGCGCAAGAACAAGGTGCTAACCCGTGTTCATGTAGTACCTGTGCTTTCAGTATAGTTTGTTATAATGTGGTAAACGCGGGGCAAAAGCAGGTTTCTGCCTTTGCCCCGCGTTTTTGTTGGATTTTTTTGGGAGTGAATATGCGTTTTATTGACGAAGCGGTGATAACGGTACGCTCTGGCAATGGCGGCCGGGGCTGTGTTTCTTTTCGCCGTGAAAAATTTGTGCCGCGTGGCGGCCCTGATGGTGGCGACGGTGGAGAGGGCGGCAGTGTATTTTTATGTGCAAGCTCCCGTTTGCACTCTCTTTATGACTTTCGATTGAAGCGATTATACGAGGCAGAGAACGGACAACCCGGCCAAGGCTCACAGTGCCACGGGCGTAAGGGAGAAGATCTTGTTATTGAGCTTCCAGTGGGGACACAGGTGTTTCTGCTGCACGGAGGCAAGCGTGGCGAGCTTTTATGTGACCTTTCCGAGCCAGACAGAAACATGAGTATTGCCGCCGGTGGGCGAGGTGGGCGCGGGAATGAATTTTTCAAATCCGCCACCATGCGAGCTCCCCGCTTTGCCCAGCCGGGCGAGCCGGGTGAAGAGCTGACCCTTGGGCTTGAATTGAAGATTTTGGCGGATTGCGGACTTTTAGGACTGCCCAATGCGGGCAAATCAACCTTCATTGCTGCTGTTTCTGCGGCTCGTCCTAAAATTGCCAATTACCCCTTTACAACGCTGACTCCCAACCTGGGCGTTATGCTGGACGACGGCAATTACGACCGGCGTATGGTTATTGCAGATATTCCGGGCCTTGTGGAAGGCGCTCATACGGGTTTGGGTCTTGGCCATCGTTTTTTAAAGCATGTGGAGCGCACTCGTTTTCTTGTGCACATTCTCAGCATTACGGATATTTTTCCAGACCCTGATGTGGAAGCGCTTCCTGAAGAGCCTTTTGCAGGTTTTGCCCTGATAAATAACGAACTTGCGCTTTTTGATGAAGATTTGGCGTCTCGGCGGCAAATTCTTGTAATCAATAAAATAGATCTCATTGCCCCAGAATTGTTGGAAACCTTGCGCACTGCCGCACAGGCGGCAGGTTTTGACATATTCTTCATAAGCGCTCAGACTGGCGAGGGCGTGGAAGCACTCATTGCTACCATGTGGAAATTGCAAGATGAGCTTGACGCGCACGCGCCTCTGATGCATTTTCGAAATTATGCAGAAGAAGATACAGAAGAAGACGCGCCCACCTCGCGTATTGAAGATGGCGTAGAAGTAATTTATCAGCGATAGGGCAAATTTCAAGCTTCCACAGATAACTGCTTTTTTACAAGGCGAATCATATGGAAAAGCTGTATATAGTGATGGTAGGCTTGCCTGCCAGGGGTAAGTCCACTGTTGCCAAGCGTCTGCGCGAGGGATTGTGTGCGGAGAATGTGGAAACCCGCATTTTCAATAACGGAGACCTGCGCCGCGTACATTTTGGCAATTCTTCAGCAATGCCCGAGTTTTACCATCCCGACAACCAAGAAGGGCGTACCAAGCGCGAAGAGCTTGCCCTTGCCAACATCCGCTCCGCCAAGGTTTGGTTGGAGGAGGGTGGTTCTGTTGCTATTTTGGATGCAACCAATGCCAGCCGCAGCCGCCGCGAAGTCATTGAGCGTGAATTACAGAATGCGCCTATTTTGTATATTGAATGTGTAACGGATGATCCGGAGCTGCTACGCTTAAGCGTGCAGCGCAAAGCAAAACTTCCCGAGCTGGCGCACCTTTCTGTAGAAGAAGCGGTGGCGGCTTTTACCAAGCGTGTGGAATATTATCACCGCATCAGCGTACCTCTTGAAGATGAAGGGGCATATGTGCGAGTTGACTCCTTTCGTAATGAAATACTTAAAGAGCAATTTTCCTATAAGATTCCTTACTACTTACGTATTCGTGACATTCTCATTTCCGATTGGGTACGCGAGCTGTATCTCGCCCGACACGGAGAAAGTCTTTTCAACATAGAAAGCCGCATTGGCGGAGATGCTCCCCTAACCGCAAAGGGGCGAATGCAAGCGGCTGAATTAGCGACGCATTTTCAGGACATGGAAATTCCGTATATTTTCACCTCGTACCGCAAGCGAGCTTTGGAAACAGCCGCACCCATAGCAGAGATGCACCCGGAGGCCATTCTTATTTCCCTGACCGAGCTGGACGAAATTGATGCTGGCGTGTGCGACGGTATGCGCTACGAGGATATTCGGCGCACCATGCCAAAAGAATTTGCAGCCCGAGCTGCGGATAAATACCATTACAGCTATCCGCAAGGAGAGGGCTATGCTTCCATGCGGGCTCGCGTGGAACGCGGCTTGCGCAAGGCACTCTTCCTCTCTGGCGGGGTACAGGGTACTGTCATTATTGGGCATCAGGCTGTAAACAGAACTATTCTTTCCCTGTTCCTTTTCCGGCGCACTGCCGATGTTCCGTATATTTATGTTCCTCAAAACCAGTGTTTTCATATTGAAGCTACGCACCAGCGCAAACTCTTTGAAATGGTGCGCTTTTCAGAGCAGGTATAAAAGGAGATTGCCATGACTGTATACACTTCCATGCTGGCCCTTGTGGGCGCAACGCCTGTTGTCCGTTTGAACCGCCTTAGCAATACCTCGTGTGAGGTCTTGGCAAAGCTCGAATTTTATAATCCTACCTCATCGGTAAAAGACAGATTGGCCCTTGCTATGGTGGAGGCTGCAGAAAATGCGGGCGCACTGCGTCCCCATTCCTCGCCGCCGCAGGTGATTGTCGAGCCCACCAGTGGAAATACAGGCATCGGCCTTGCCATGGTGGCTGCTGTGAAGGGGTATCGCCTCATCCTTACCATGCCGGAGAGCATGAGCAATGAACGCAAGGTTGTCTTGCGCGGAATGGGGGCGGAACTGGTGCTTACCCCTGCTGCCAAGGGCATGACCGGTGCTGTGGCAGAAGCCAGGGAAATAGCCGAAAAAACTCCTGGTGCAGTTCTCTTGCAGCAATTTACCAATCCTGCTGGCCCAGATATGCATGCACGAACAACCGCAGAGGAAATCTGGAAGGATTGTGAGGGGAAGCTTGATATTTTTGTTGCGGGAATAGGTACTGGCGGCACCCTTTCCGGGGTTGGCAGAACCCTCAAACGCTATAACCCCGCCATTCAGATTTATGGCGTGGAACCAGCGGAATCCCCTGTGTTGTCGGGGGGGAGCCCTTCTCCGCACCTCATCCAGGGAATTGGCGCGGGATTTGTGCCGGAAGTTCTGGACAGAAGCGTTATGGACGCGGTTTTTCAGGTTGCTGGAACAAGCGCCCTTGCCATGTCCCGCCGCCTCATGCGCGAGGAAGGGATTTTCTGCGGTATTTCTTCGGGTGCAGCCGCCGCAGTTGCTGTCGAGCTTGCTGCTAAAGAAGAAAACGCCGGCAAGCGTATTGTATTCATCGCACCGGATACCGCAGAGCGCTATCTTTCCACGCGCCTTTTTACAGATGAGCAGTAGTGGTTATCATGCAAAAATTTCCCATGCGACGACCAGCACCCGATCTTGAGCGAGTGACAGAATTGTTATGTACTCCGGCCCCCTTTCAGACCATGATGTACGAGTCTATCTCTGAAAGTCCCATGCCGTCCCTTGATACACTCAACGAAATAGTTAGCCGTTTGCGCACAGCCTTGTTTCCCGGCTACTACGGGACAACGCGCATTACGCCGGAATCTTTACCATACCACGTTTCGGCAAACCTGGATACCATCTACAGGCTGCTCATGGAGCAGATTCGCCGGGGAATTTGCTTTATCTGTGCGGATACCAAGAGCGTGTGCGCACAGTGCGGGGGCGATGCCGAAGAGAAATCTCGCCTCTTTATTGAAGAGCTTCCTGCCATTCGTAATCTTTTGGCAGGAGATGTAAAAGCGGCATATGAAGGTGATCCGGCTGCGAAAAGCCCTGGGGAAGCCATTTTTTGCTACCCTTCCGTTACCGCCATGACCAATCATCGCATAGCCCATGCCCTGTACCGCCTGGAAGTACCACTTATTCCCCGTATTATCAGCGAAATGGCACATTCCCGCACAGGCATCGATATTCATCCGGGCGCTGACATTGGTGAAGAATTCTTCATCGACCACGGCACTGGTGTAGTTATTGGTGAAACCTGCGTTATCGGTAAGCGGTGCAGGTTATACCAAGGGGTTACCCTGGGGGCTCTTTCTTTTGCCAAGGATGACCAGGGTGTTTTGGTAAAAGGACAGCCGCGACACCCCATTCTTGAAGATAATGTCACCGTTTATGCTGGGGCGACTATTCTGGGCCGCATCACCATTGGAGGCGGCAGTATTATCGGCGGTAATGTGTGGCTGACACACAGCGTGCCGGAAGGCTCGCGCATTGTGCAACAGCGCTCGACAAAACCGGATGCAAAAGAGCAAATACACGGAACGTGATAAAGGGGTGCTATGAACCTTGCAACGCTTCGTAATATTGGGATAATTGCCCACATTGACGCAGGAAAAACCACTTTTTCCGAGCGCGTTCTGTTTTACTCTCACGTCATTCACCGCATGGGTGAAGTGCATGAGGGCGCGGCTACCATGGATTTTCTGCCGGAAGAACAGGAGCGTGGCATTACTATAGCTGCGGCCTGCATCACCTGCTTGTGGAATGGGTTTACCATCAACCTCGTGGATACGCCGGGGCACGTAGACTTTACTGTAGAAGTGGAACGAAGCTTACGGGTGCTGGATGCCGCTGTTGGACTTTTTTGCGCGGTCGGAGGCGTGGAACCGCAATCAGAAACAGTGTGGCGGCAGGCTGAGGCCTTTGGCATTCCCAAGTTAGCGGTAATCAACAAACTGGACAGGCAGGGCGCTTCCTACACGGCGGTTTTTGAGGCTATTCAGGCACGACTTGGAGCGCATCCTGTGCCTGTTACTATACCTCTTGGCCTTGGGGATGAATTTTGCGGTGTGCTTGATATTATAACGGAAGAGGCCATCCTCTTTGATTCCGAAAGTAAAGGCGAGGCCCTTATGCGGCGTCCCTTTACCCCCGAAGAAGCGGATAGCGCCGCGCCGTGGCGCGACCGCCTCATTGACGCCTTGACAGCTCTGGATGATACCTTGCTTGAGGTCTGCCTCGCCGGTGATAAGCCAACCTCGGCCTCACTCCTGGCTGTATTAGCCAAGGCAACGCGAGAACGCCTTCTGGTGCCTGTGTTTGCTGCTTCCGCGCTTCGAAATATCGGCATACAGCCAGTTCTGGATGCCATTTGCGCGCTTTTGCCAAGCCCCTTGGAAATTCCGCCCGTAAAGGGCTTTGCCGTGAAGCGAGGGGGCAAAACAGAACAGGAGAATTCCCAGCAGAATCAGGCACTAAATTCTGAAATTACAGGAAAAAACCTTTCTCAAGAAAATGCGGCTGTAGCAACAGGTGAACCGGTGTTCATTGCGCCAGATCCAGCGGCTGCTCTTTGTGCTCTGGTCTTTAAGGTGGTCATGGAGCGCGGACGCAAGCTGGCGTTTCTGCGCCTGTATTCCGGCACCCTGCGCGAAGGGGATCAATTAGCTAATGTAAATTTGGGAGGACATGAACGGGTGTCCCGTTTATTTCGCCTTCATGCCAGCAGGCACGAGCAACTGGATGTAGCCTTTGCCGGAGATATCGTTGCAGTGCAGGGATTAAAAAAAGTACGGACTGGTGATACCCTTGTTTCCGGTGCCCGCCAGATTTTGCTTGAGCCGTTACGACAGTGGCGTCCGGTGATTTCTCTGGCTTTTGAGCCAAAGAATACCGAGGAAGGGGTGATTTTGGATGAGGCCCTCTCGGCAATCACAGCAGAAGACCCCACTATTCAGGTTGTTCTGGATGAGGGTGCGGGGCAGCGGATTGTTTCTGGAATGGGTGAGCTACATCTGGAAGTTATTGGAGAGCGCATTTTTCGGGAGTACGGCATAAAGCCCCGCGTGGGGAACCCACAAGTAGTATGCCGAGAGACTATACGCGGAAAGGGCACGGGTGAAAGTATCTTTGCCCGGGAGCTTGGTGGGCAGTCACACCATGGCGACGTTGCCGTGGAAGTGCGGCCTGCCCAGCGTGAGTCTGGGATAACAACGCGGCTGGAGTGTGAAACTGCTTTGCTTCCCCCGGCTTTGGTACAAAATGCGTTGTTGGGAATTGCGGATACAGTGTCCGTAGGGCCCACAGGCTACCCTGTGGATGACGTGGAAGTGATTGTGACACGCCTGGGGAGAAAAGAAGGTCTTTCCACCCCCATTGGCTTTCGCATTGCAGCGCAGCAAGCCGTTCGCCTTGCCTTTGAGAATGCGGGCTCTCTCCTGCTGGAACCTTTAATGCAGGTGGATATTACCGTACCGGATACCTTTTTGGGTGCTGTTATTTCCGTTTTGGGAACACGCGCCGCACGGGTGGAGGCAGTGGATGACCTTGCAGATCTCAAGCATGTCAGAGCAGTGGCAGCCATGCGAGGGCTTTTTGGTTTTGCAACCTCGCTCCGCTCTGTTACCCAAGGCAGAGCGGGAGTAGTTATGCAATTCTTGCGTTTTGATGCCCTATGAAACCCATACAGAACACCGATAACTCCTCGGTTCAGTCTCCCAGAGCCAAAAAATCCCTTGGGCAAAATTTTTTGCAGGATGCAAACATAGCGCGAAAAATAGTTTCGCTTTTACATATTACAGCAGGTGATTCTGTTCTTGAGATAGGGCCTGGCCCAGGAGCGCTAACAACAATACTCCGGGCCAGCAGTGCTTCACGCATCGCTCTTTTGGAAAAAGACGCGCACTGGGCACGGCACCATGCAGAAAGTGAACAGCGGCCCGCTATTGACCCTTTTGAGCCGCCTGCTCCCAGTGAAGGTCTTTTTTCCTCAGTGCAGGCCTTTTGGGCGAAGGGTACGGAGCGTCCCTTTTCTGTCATTGAAGCCGATGCCCTTGCAACGCCGTGGGAGCAATTCCAGAAACCATGGAAATGCGTGAGTAATCTCCCTTATAATATAGCTTCTCCGTTAATGTGGGAATTATTTAGCCGCGCACCCGGCATACAACGGGCTGTTTTTATGATTCAAAAAGAGGTGGGGCAGCGCATTGTTGCCAAGCCGGAATCCAGTGCCTATGGGGCACTTTCTGTATGGCTGCAAAGCTTTACCCTTCCCAAAATTGAGTTTATTGTCCCTCCGCATGTTTTTCTTCCGCGTCCCAAAGTAGATTCGGCTGTGCTCTCTTTTGTTCCCTTACAAGAAAAAAGGGGAGATTTTGTTCCAGAACGCTTGGCAAGAGTGCTGCACGCCTGCTTTCAAATGCGCCGCAAGCAATTGGGAACTATAGTCAAGGCCCACGGCGGTGACCCGGCCAAATTAGCAGAACAGGGAATATCCCCCACGTTACGACCTGAGGCGCTGCATGTAAAAGAGTTTCACATGCTGGCTCGTGCAGGAGTTTTTTTTACGGACTGATTCCTGACTGAATATATGCATAAAAGCATTGACAGTTTGGGCCAGAAGGCTTTAGGGGTATCTGGTATCCGAGTGATTAATTTTATAGAGAGGCCTGCACAAAGTTTTATCCGCTGACTATATATCATATCTATACGTTTTCCGTGGGCATTTTTTTTGCATACTCCATTCTCTCTGTTGTGAAAAGGCTTTACCGGGTACTTGATATCTTTTGTGATCTGAGGCAAGGTTACACATCATATGGCGGCATTTGCCAACTGGTGTGCTGTGGCTGGATACATCTTTAGGAGGAAGACTATGACCAAAGCTGATTTGGTAGAGAAAATCGCTGCGCAAGCGGGGATTACTAAAGTTGCTGCCGACAAGACTCTGAGCGCATTTTTGGACAGCGTACAAGAAATTTTAGAAAAAGAAGGCACTTTGACCTTGACAGGTTTCGGTACCTTTGCAGTGGAAGAGCGCCAGGAAAGAAAGGGGCGCAATCCCAGAACTGGTGAAACTATTACTATTCCAGCTTCCAAAATTGTGAAATTCCGTCCGGGTAAAAACCTGAAAGACGCTGTAAAGTAATTTCAGCCCTGGACAATGATTTTCGTGCAGGTCTCTGAGTTGGAGAAAATAGCCAGAGCCATATCCTGACGAAACCGTGCCTTCTAGTCCCCCTAGGCAACTACGGTTCAAGGCAAGGGACATACGGCAGCACGATTGTAAACTCGAATCAGAATAAGAGGATGCCATGATACGTTTTGGAGAAACCGTCCATAGTCCGTTGCCACAGGATATTCCCTGGTTTTTGCCGGATCACGCCATCTTCTTTGGCGTACTCTACGCAGTTATAGCTGTAATTGGACTTGGCCTTAGCTATGTTGTGATCAAATCTATTGCAGATGCTGCTAAAGATTCCTCATGCGGCGGGCACCACTAAGGCTATCAGCTCAAGATTCTTTACTGGAGCTGCCCCTTGCTGTACTGCCGGGGCAGCTCTTTTATTTTAGCTTCAGGCCCGCGAGCCCTTGCCAGAGGCCATTGCACAATGGCCTCTGGCAACTGCGCAGCAGGTGCCCGCAAGCGTGCAGCGCAGCGTGCCTTTATTTCAAAGCAGCTTCTGCGTTGAAATCATTCGATAAAAATTATGCCTTCTCTTGGTGTAATGCTTTTTAGAGGCCTTTGTGCAATGGCCTCTGGCAACTGCGCAGCAGGTGCCCGCAAGCGAGCAGCGCGGCGTGCCTTTATTTCAAAGCAGCTTCTGCTGTGAAATCATTAGATAAAATTATGTCTTCTCTTGGAATTTAGCTCTTAAGAGCCTTTGAAAGACTTTTTGAGATCGTTGCACAATGCAACGATCTCATTGTGCAACAAACTCTGCAATGGGGCCATTGTGCAATGCTTCTTCATTCAGCAATCGCCAGAGGCCATTTTGCAATGGCCCCTAATAATCAAACACAGCACGCTTGCCGCCAGCTAATTTTTAACTTGCCCTTTTGCGGCTTTTTGTGTAACTAGACCTATTCATGCTATGAAACTTGAAATGTTCTGCTGGTATAATAGCCGTGGCAGTGGCGTTTCCCGTATCTCCTTGTGAGGGGGTGATATATTTGCCAGGTGTATACCTTAATGAAGATGAATATAACTTTGATATTGCGTTGCGTCGCTTTAAAAAACAGGTAGAAAAGGCCGGCATTCTTTCTGAAATGAAAAAGCGCCAGCATTATGAAAAGCCTAGCGTTATGCGCAAAAAGAAGAAGGCCGCGGCCCGTAAGCGTCTTATGAAGAAAATTCGTAAGTTGAATATGGGGTAACCTTTTCCAAGCAAAAGGCCCGGAGTGCTCCGGGCCTTTTGCGTTATCTTTTTTTTTGCACATTGAGCATGCCTTGATAGGTAATATCCGGTGCGTTCTCTCACCTTCAGGCTACTCCCACTTACGCCCAAGATGTCTGTCCATTTTTTCCGCTGTTTTCCCCCTGCAAAAGCCATGACTGATGGAGTTTACTATGTCTCTTTCCGAGCAGCTTGAGCGTGATTATATCACCGCCTATAAGGCGAAAGATTCGGTTACATTGGGCGTATTGCGTCTGCTTAAGACAGCCCTGAAAAATTTTCAAGTAGAGCATTTGCGCCCACCTGTCGATGGTGATATTTTTGACATTATCACCAAACAGTGCAAACAGCGTCAGGATTCCATTGAGCAGTTTTCTGCTGTGGGTCGCCACGAGCTTGCAGAGAAAGAAGCTGCGGAAATGGCGGTGCTGCGCTCGTATATGCCCCCTGCTTTAACTGCGGAGGAGCTACAGGCTGCCATTGCTGCGGCTATTACAGCAACCGGGGCTACCGGCTTGAAGGATAGAGGCCGGGTGATGCAGAGCCTTATGGCAGAGTATAAGGGGCGTTTTGACGGTAAAGCTGCCAGCGATGCTGTGCAGGGGGCGTTACAGCAGTTGGCATCTGCCTAGTGCCTAATTGTTAAAATTTCGAGCATAAAACTTCACTGTTTCCGAAAAATAACAAAAGTATAACATACTGATTTTTAATAGGCACGCCGACTCAGTCGGCGCAAAATCCTGTCGGATTTTGTAGTGCTTACTTTTGCAAGTAAGCACTAG
>JAVBJS010000008.1:0-13698 GCA_031546885.1 Desulfovibrio sp. | reverse complement strand
AAAAAATGCCTTTTCCTTGTTCTTGCCGCACGCTCCATATTTATGGGTAAGTTCTTATTTTTAAAATAGCTCGTACCCTTTTACCGCGCCATCCTTTTCATTTTCTTATGATCGCGCCGTGGCTGCGCTCTTGCGGGCATTATCAAGGCGGTTAAGGGCATTCAGATAGGCCCGTGCGCTTGCCACAAGCACATCGGGATCAGCCCCGCGCCCAATTGAGCTCCGCTCATCTTCCGAAAGCCGCACTGTCACTTCGCCTTGCGCGTCCGTTCCGCCGGTGACGGCGTGTACGGAATACTGCTCAAGCTTTGGAGTTCGCCCGATGACAGCGTCAATTGTCTTAAAAATGGCATCCACCGGGCCAACGCCAAACCCGGCCTGCTGGTGGCGCTCGCCTTCTACATCCATAACCAGCATGGCCGTAGGTGGAACGCCCGTATCGGCACTATGAATGGCAAGGTGGACAAGGCGGTATTTGTCGGGAATACGGTACACCTCTTCAATGACAAGAGCTTCGATATCCTCATCAAATATTTCATTTTTTTTGTCCGCTAACCGCTTAACCGCGCCAAAAACAACATCAAGCTGCTCTGTGTCAAGAGAATATCCCATAGTTTCAAGTTTGGACTTAAGCGCATTGCGTCCTGAATGCTTACCCATGACAATGGCGTTGCTGGGTAGGCCGATAGAATCTGGCGTCATAATTTCATAGGTTTGCGGGTTGCTCAGCACACCGGCCTGGTGAATGCCGGATTCATGAGCAAAGGCATTGGCTCCCACCACAGGTTTGTTCCGGGCAATAGGCTGCCCGATAATGCGGGAAAGCAGTCTGGCTGTTGGGTAAATCTGTCGTGTATCAATGTTTGTGGAAAAATTGTAATACGCCCGGCGCACGGTGAGGGCCATGATGATCTCCTCAAGGGCGGCGTTTCCTGCCCGCTCGCCTATCCCGCCCACGGTAACTTCCACCTGACGCGCTCCAGCCTTCAGGGCAGCCAATGTATTGGCAACGCCAAGGCCAAGATCATTGTGACAGTGAACGCTTAGCACAACAGGGGAATCAGCAGGGAGACGGCTCTTCAAAAAGGCGATGCGCTCTGCGAACTCCTCAGGCTGGGCATAGCCTACGGTATCGGGAATATTTAATGTTGTCGCGCCGCTAGCGATGGCAACCTTGCATACTTCCAGTAAAAAATCCAAATCCGAGCGGGAGGCGTCTTCGCAGGAAAATTCCACATCCTTTGTGCAGGAAGCGGCATGCTTGACGGCTTTTTCTGTCATGGCAAGCACTTCTTCCGGCTTTTTCCGTAATTTATATTCCATGTGCAAGGGAGAAGTGGCAAGGAAAATATGAATGCGGGAATTCTTTGCGTGCCTTACTGCTTCCGCTGCCTTGTCAATGTCGGCCTCTACAGAGCGGGCAAGGCTGGCAACTCGAACGGAACCCACTTCCCTCGCAATAGCGCTGACAGCCTCAAAGTCGCCTGGACTGGCAGCGGCAAAGCCAGCCTCAATGATGTCAACGCCAAGCAGTTCCAACTGGTGCGCCATACGTACTTTTTCTGAAAGACTCATGGTAGCGCCGGGAGATTGTTCTCCATCACGCAAGGTAGTGTCGAAAATGAGAATGCGGTTGTCTGACATAGGAGTTCTCCTGTATGAGGCTGTGTGGCAGCCCTGGATCCAAATAAAAAAGCCACCCCCGAAGGGGTGGCGCAGGCGGCAAACAATAACGTTTATGCTTTACTGCGCGGGCTATATGCCGCCACGTAGGAAAAGCTGTGTTAACAGAAGGGAAAATACCATAGCTACAGAAGTGGAAGCCGCAAAGGCAACCACAATGGAACGCACATCTATACTCTGAGCTTTGACCCCTATGCGGGGCGAATATGTGGAATGAAGCATATTATTTCCTTTTTGTCGCTCAAACAGCATCAACACACAGCTCAAAGATAATGCAGGATATTGGAAAGGTCAACACCTGAAAATGACGCCGTGCTCTTTTTGGGCTGACTTTATTTTTTACGCTGCTTGTCAAGGTAGGCATGCGTCAGTCCCGCTAAAAAGCCTGCCACCATGCCAACACCCACGGCAAAGAACATACTGTTGCTGATTCCAAAAACCACGCTGAATGCTCCCAGTGCGCCGCCTATCAGGATACCGCGTGTCATGCGTTCCATTCCCATTGCAACCTCCTTCAAAAAAACTCTATAGTTACAACGAATTATAGTGTGAATGCGCTAAGAGTACAGCACGGGGAGCCATTGTACAATACCCTTGGATGAGTATATTTTGCCTTGACCAAAAGATGCATTTCTCATATCCTTAATAGTGTTTTTATACAGACATTCATAGTTTTATCGGAAAATAAAAAATTGCAATGATTTTCCCCTTTCTGAAGCAATAAACTCCGCCCCAATTCCATTTGCCTTGCATACTTTTGCTGATAGCGTTCGTCTCTTTGTTTCTTTCCTATCTTACCTGCATTTTTTGGGTGCCCCATGAAAAAGATATCTGCCGTTTGCGTTATCATAGTTCTTTGCTTGAGTATTCTTGGCATGGGAGGTAAGCCCGTCACTTTGGAAGGCGTCACTACCATCAGTAAAACAAGCATTACCGACAACGACATACTCACACGAAATAAACCCCTCATTGTCAGTTTTTCAGCGCCAATGGTGGATGCCTCCAAGGTCGATCAAGCTGTTGATCCTGCTGCTATGCCTTTTTCCATCACTCCTGCCGTTGCAGGCGAAGGTGTCTGGATAACGCCAGACAGCTTTGCATTCACTGCCACGCAGGGCTACCCCAAGGGCTCACAGTTTTTTGTGCTTTTTCGGGAGGACTTGACAGACCTGAACGGAAAACCGGTGCGCTATTTCTTTTCTTTCCGTACCATGGAAATTGCCGTTTCACGAATTTACCCTGGCGTGGTGGACGCTGACAATTCCCTTGCGGTGGAATTTGTTTTTAATCAGCCCGTTCCCGCCTCTTTTTTGCGAGAGCATCTGGCTATTACAGATGAAGCCACCGATGAAGTCATTACTTTTAGTATAAAGGGGGATAGTGAGAAAACGTCCCATACGGCTGTTGCCTTTCTTAAACAGTACCGCCCCCGCATTACCCTCAGTATTGCCGAGGATGCCAATAAAACAATAGGGATGCCCAAACCCTTTGCCACCACTCTCACCCTGGAAGAACCGGGCAAGGGTGGTGCCGCCGCTGTGGTACAGAATGCTCAAAGCGGTAACTCTCCTCTCTCTATTTCATATACCTCGTCTGAGGGGGGGAGTGCCAGAAGCGAGCCAACTGTGAGTATTTACCTTTCCGAAAGTTTGGCGGAGCAAGACGCCAGTAAATATATCCGTGTTACGCCAGATTTGCCATATACTCTTGATTCTGCCAGAAGAAGCCTGCGCTTTACTGAAAAAATAACCCCCGGTATGACTCTTTCCGTAGCACTGTTGCCGGGTCTTATGGATGATTCCGGGCGTATACTTGACAAAGAAGTTTCTAAAACCATTAAAATAGGTAACAAATCTCCGTCTATAGCCTTTTCAAACCCCGGTAATCATCTTGCGCCGACACTTGGTTCTCGGGTCGGAGTGGATCTTGTTAACCTGGATCACGTCACCGTGACCCTGCGGCGGCAATATGACAACAACCTTCCCTTTCTGAATTACGACCAAACCGATACCAACCTTGCTCGTAAAATTTCTGTTGTCACCGTACCGGTAAAAAGTAAAAAAAATGAAACAATACACCGATCTATAGACTTGGACAGCCTTGCCAAAGGGCAGAAGGGCGCATTTTTTCTGGAAATAGCCGGTTTCGTTGAGAATTCGTCTTCCAATGGCGAGTCCTCCATGGACTGGTATGACAGAGAAACCACTCTGGTTGTGCTCTCTGACATTGGCGTTACAACGCGCGCCTTTCCTTCGGGCATCACAATATTCGCCTCACAGCTTTCCACGGGCAAACCCTTGCCCAATGCGAAAGTGTGCGTGTATTCCTCTTCCAATCAGCTCATAGCCCAGGGTAAGACAGGGCCGGACGGTCTTTTCATCCATGCCCGCGACAGTAAATGGGATTCACAGCTTCTTCCTCACGTCGTAACAGTCGCCACGGATAATGATCTTACCTTTTTACCTGTAACCTCCGATTCGCAAATAGAGCTGCCTGATACAGGTGAGCGGCCCTACCTGGATAAAGGGTACGAAGCCTTTGCCTATACGCCGCGTGGAGTGTTTCGTCCTGGCGAAACTGTCAATATAAAAACCTTTGTGCGCGACAGCAAGCACATGCCCCCCAGTCCGTTTCCTGTTGTGTGTACTCTGACCTCCTCTCGCGGTTTGGAAGCAGGTCGGGCCACAACAACTCTTTCCGCACAGGGCGGGGGTGATTTTGCCTTTACTTTGCCCCTGTCCGCTGCCACGGGTGAATACACGGCTACCATCCGCATCCCTGGTCACGAGGCTGAAGAGCTTGGCACTGTGCGTTTTTCCGTGGAAGATTTTGTCCCCCCTCGTCTTGAAGTTACGGTGGCCCCCCAAGAAGAAATGCTCATTGGTAAAGCAGATCTCCCCATTACCCTCACTGGGCAATATCTGTTTGGAGCTCCGGGCGCAGATCTTGGATATGAGTTGGGCTTTAAGCTCTTTCCCAAGTCTTTTTCGGCAGAAGGCTACGAAGAATATTCCTTTGGTGATATAGAACGCAAATTTGAGGCTCAAGGATCGCTAAAACATCTGACGGGAACCCTTAACGAAACAGGTACAACGACAATTACCTTTTCTGCCCCGGATGACTGGCAGCCATCATCCATGATGCAGGTGCTTTTTGTCGGCAGTGTGCAAGAAGACGGCGGGCGCTGGGTAACACAAACACACATGGTTGACTATTTTCCAACTCCTTACCTGCTTGGATTTCAGCCTGACAGGAAGGGAAAACTCACTGCCGGCAAGCCGGTACAGATGTCCCTTGCAGCCCTTACTCCAAAGGGCAAGACCACAGACTGCGGAACGGTTACCGTTGAAGTCTTCCGTCTGCAAGGCAACTGGAACACCGTACTGCGTGACGGACGGTACACGCACATTTGGAATGAACGTCGCATTCCTGTGCAAGAACTCACTGTACCAACAAAAAATGGCACTGGAAGCTTCACCTTCACTCCTCCCCAGCTTGGAAACTACCTTGTGCGTGGCAAGGCAGAACAGGACAACGTAACCGCCGCCATGCGTGTGGGCGTGTGGAACGGTGAACCCAATAGTGACGAAGGCGCTGGCCGTATGGATCAGGTGGAAGTGCGCCTGGACAAGCTTGAATATCAGGTTGGCGAAACTGCCAAGGTTTCCATCAAGGCTCCTTACGCCGGTACCCTTTTGCTTGGTCTGGAACGTGGGCAGCAGCTTTGGGCGCGCACCATCACCATGGAAACACCTGCCACAGTCGTAGATATTCCTGTTACCGCTAATATGGATCCCAATGTTACCATAACTGCCTGGGTATTTCGCCCCATGTCTATGGAAAACAAAGAATGGTATTCACACAGGGCCCACGGAAATGCTTCCCTCTTGCTTTCTAAAAAGCCTCATACACTCACTGTAAAAGCCGTTACTCCCGAACAGGCCAAGCCCAGCGCACCTGTTACCATTCCTTTCGCCGTCACCAATGCCGACGGACAGCCCGTGCAAGGGGAGTTTTCCGTTGCCCTCATTGATGAAGGGGTGCTTTCTCTCACCTCCTTCCGCACGCCAGATCCTCTTGCCTTCTTTATGACACAGCGTAGCTCTGTTGGTGAAAGCTTTGATATGTATGACCGCCTGCTGCGTCCTGCGGCAAAGGCAATTCCGTTGCTTATTCCAGGTGGGGATGGCAGCAGGGATTACCTGGGTAGTTTGAGTACACAGCAAATATATCTTACTGCGTATCTGCCCACTGTTCTCACCGATGCAGAAGGGCGGGGCGAAGCCGTCTTTGACATACCCGAATACTCTGGCAAAGGCAGACTCATGATTGTGGGCGTTGCGGGCAAGACCTTTGCCTCCGCTTCAGACAACATTCGCGTTGCGCGTGATGTTGTAACGGAAGTCACAGCACCCCGCACCGTTGCCCCTGGCGATATCTTTGATATTACAGTCAAAACATTCTGTCTCAAGCCGGAATTGGCAACCTCGGCCACCATTACCATTTCAAGCAAGGGGCCCCTCACTCTTGCCGGAAAAACCACGTACACGTTACCCCTGGATAAAACAGGCAAAAGCACAATAGTCAAAGCTACCGCACAGGAAGCCCATGCCGTAGCCACCATTATCGTTGCTGTTAGCGTGCCGGGGCGCGACGACCTGAGCTTTTCAAAAGAAATAGAGGTCGTGGTACGTCCGCCTTATCCGCGTAATAGCTCTATAAAAAGTGCTCTCATCAAGGGCGGTACAGAATCCACCCTTACCATACCAGGAAAGTGGCTTAACGGCAGTGTAAAGGCGTCCTTAAGCGTTGATACTTCCCCCGTGTTTGCCATTTTGCCTGCCCTCGACTATCTGCGCGAGTATCCCTACGGTTGCCTTGAGCAAACTACCTCGCGGGCCTGGCCATATCTTGTGTTACCAACCATTGAAAATGCTCTCTCGCCCGCACCTGATGAGAAATCGCAAGGGTATGCTCCTCTTAATGATATTGTGACGCGCATTATCAGTATGCAAACGCTGGAAGGCGGCTTTAGCATGTGGCCGGGTAATAAAGAGCCAGATCCATGGAAGAGTGTTCTTGCCACCTTTTTTCTTGTTGAAGCCAAGAGGAAGGTGCCTGTTCCGCAAGCATCGCTCGCCCGTGCCCTCAACTATATGACTTTCCTTCTGGCAGCGCCGGAAGGTTATTACAGCTCACGTCAAGCTGAGCTCAGTACCAAAGCCTTTGCTGCCTTTGCTCTCACCCGTGCGGAAAAAGCGCCTTTGAGCTGGCTTCAGCATTTAACCGAGCAAGAGAAAGACATGCTCCCGTCAGGAAAAATACTCCTCGCGGCCGCCAAGTCCTTGCAGGCAGGCAATCCTAAAGCCCTCATGGCTCTCAGCAGCAAGGATATGGCTCTTGATTCTAAAAAATTAGGATATAACGATACGTTGGAAAGTGATTTGCGTAACCTGGCGCTTTCCTTGCTTGCTTGGAGTTATGTAGCCCCCACAAGCCCTGAAACCCTCGCTCTGGTGAAAACCACGGCGGAGAAAGTTACCTCCCAAAAGTACTTTACAACGCAGGAGGCGGGCTTCCTCAGTCTGGCCTTTGGTACATATCTCGACAAAAGCGCTGTTCAAGGTGCAAAATACACTGCTGTCATCTCCGCAGCAGGCAAAGCAATTGCTACGGCAACATCAGAGAATCGTCTGTTGCTTGGAACTCAGGCCCTGCCGATAACAAACGGGAATCCTGCGCCCATCACTGTGGCTGTGCAGGGTTCCGGGCAGGCTTACGCGGTCTATAGTGTACGCGGTGTTCCTCTCACCTCGCCAAAGCCCGCGCAGTCCAACATGACCCTGAAACGGGTTTGGAAAAGCAGCGATGGAACCGTTCTTAACCTGGACGAGCCCGTGCGTATAAAAAAGGGCGAGCGTATTCTTATAGAAATAACGGCTCAGGCCAAGTATTCTACCCCTTCTGTTGCCATTACCGACATGCTTCCCGGTGGGCTGGAAATAGAGAATCCTCGTCTTAAAACTCCTGCCGCGGAGGGGGAGGGTGATGATTCATCCTCGCAGTCCGGAGCTTCTCGCGAGCAAAACGTCAGTGATGATGAGAATGATGAGCACGATGATGGCGGTGAAACCTTGTTGCACAAAGAGCCGCAAGGCATTAACCTTGATGTGCGCGAAGACAGGCTGCTACTCTTTTTGAGCGGGCTTGACGGCAATACTCAGAATTATACATACTCCGTTCGTGCTGTAACGCGGGGAACCTTCATTCTTCCCCCGCTTGCCGCTGAAGGCATGTACAACCCGGACGTAAGTGCCATAACAGCATCTGGTATGCTTATTGTGGAATAGATTGGCCAGCAGATATTATTCGGAAATAAATTTGAGCATATAACATTGAGGTAATGATGGATATTTGGGCGTGGGTGCATAAGCTTTATACAGAGCTTGAGGAGGCAGGGCAGGGCCGAACGGCGGAGCTTTTATTTCAGATTCCCAATTTGATTTGCGACAGAAATGCGAGCGAAGCTGAAGCATTGATGCCAGAGGCATTGGCAGCGGCAAAAGCTTTGAATAATCCTTGGGTTGAAATTTTCTTTCGCCATTGGAATATGCGGTTGCGGCTTGGGGAATATGGAGAAGGTGAAGTGGCTTTGGCTGAAGCTGTAAGCCTGCTTGAGTTTGCTTACCGTAAGGGAAATGAGGAATGCCCGCAGTCAGTTTGTGCGGTGCAGGATATTGCAGCCTGTTACGGCAAGGTGGACGGAGTGGGCTGGGCGCCGGAGCGCCGGGCCGTGTGTGAAGAGACCATTGCCCGCATAACACCTGAATGGCCATGTTTTTCTTGCCTTTCCGAGCAATACATCGTGGCACTTGAGGACGAGGGGCGCTTTCAAGAAGCTTTCACCTATATGGAAAAATCCTACGCTGCCATGAAGCAGGCCGGAAAATCCTTTGAGCGCGGGGATTATCACACCCAGTATAGACTGCTGTATCGCCTTGGCAAAACGGAGCAGGCACTGGCGGAATTGCTTGAGCTGGAAGGAAAAGAATTTGCCGGAGATAATCTTCGTGTAATGAATGAGGGTAGTTTTCTCAAGGCACTTTTTCTCGCGGAGCTGGGTAGAGCTGAAGAAGCCTGGGATGTGTTGTTGCCTTGGAAAGATGCTGCTCCCGCCCGTTATCCCATGTGGAGCCATATTGTGTACCTGTTGGCATTGCTGAATAATGAGCAAAATACCTGGGGGCTTGGGGGCAGCCTTAAGCGTTGTCTTGACCATGCGCACCGCGTTCAGGCGCACCGGCACGTTATGGAAGTGGGTGAGCGCCATGTGCGCCTTGCGCTTATGCGTGGGGCCGTTGGCTGTGCAAGGCGGGCTCTTGCTATTATGGAAGAGCACCTGCCAAAATTGCGTGCACCTTTCGAAGCAACTACCCGCATTGCGGCTTTGAAAAAAGAGTTGGAGGCGCTTCCTTCACCCACATTACCAGTGCCTGTGGCAGGTTTGCTTGAGTATTTGGATCAGCAGGAAACACGTAATCCAGAAAAAGAACTGGATATGCTTTATGCCGCCCTTTCCCAAGAGCCGGACAATGTTGATTTACTGTTAACCACGCAAAATGCCTTGCAAGCCTGTAGCGAGACTGAAGAGGCAAAAAAACTTCTTCAGGGTGCTATATATCGAACCCCAGCCCTTGCGCGGAAATGCCTCTCAGAGCTCATGCCCTTGTTGGATGAAGAGGGAGACGCGGGTGAGCTTGCCGCCATGGCAGCCTTTTTGGCGAAACACGATGTGGCTATGGCACACTGGTGCAATGCGCATTTGGCGTACAGAGCAGAACAGTGGGAGGATGTGGATATACACATTACAAAGCTTCTGCATGATATGCCCGAAGCCATTGGCGCACGGCGCTTTGCTGCCTATGCGGCTGTGAAAGACAAGAACTTTGCGCGGGCGATTATTCTTTATCAGGAAGTTATTCAGTTACTGACAGAAAAGGGTGAAGAGTATCGAGGCGACCAGTGGGATTTGCTGACAGCCGCCTCGGCTAACCAGCAGTGGGCGCTTGTGCGCAGTACCGCGCTGACCATGGGTTTTCCGGTGGAGGAGGGTGATACACCCATAGAGGATGAAGGTGAACAAGTGGAGGTTTGCTTTTATGAGAATGGCGAATGGCACTCCTACGCAGCACAGCGTACCGGCCCTGTAACAGCGCGGATTCTTGCTGTGGCTCCGCCAAGTGGTTCCCAGCATGCAAAGGATTGGGTAGTTTTTAATCCAGAACCTATGGAACCCGCTCCTGAAGATGAAGAAGCAGCCAAGAATTTTGTCCATTCCTTCAAGGTGGTGCATGTCCTTGAAAAAGGAGATGTGGTTAGCTGGATACTGGACGGAGCGGCTCCTGGCGAAGAGGCTTGGAGCGCATTTCAAAGCGCTGTCAAAGAGCAGGGGTGGATGCTGTGGACTTACGGTTGGGGAGATTACCGGGTGCTTGACCCCAATGCTCCGGCATCTGCCGAGGAGGGGGAAACAGCGGGCGAAGATGATTCCGAGGAGGAATCAGGCTTGCTTGGCGTTTACGCGGCCATTGGTACTCCTTCTGCAACGTCCCCAGTTGCGGTAAACACTTTTTTAGCCAAGGCAACCGCTACCTGGGAGCATCCTGTGAGCTGGCGCGACCTTGCCCATGCTGCGGGTTGCGATGTGGCTCAGCATGAGGCCATTGTCGTTCGCTATGGCCTATAGGAGGCCATTGCGCAATGGCCAGAATTCGTTGCACATTGCAACGAACTCACAGGGGGATATTTATGAAAAAAGATCGTGCTCAAGGCTTGTGTTATTGTTGATTCCGAATTACCTTTTAGTAAAGATAATCGTATATACGATACGCAGTCGGTAACCCGTAAGGAGGAACGTATGCCTACCATCAAGAAGATAGTTTGTGCCCTGGATCTTTCACAGCATAGCGAATCTGTAGCCGAGTATGCCACTATATTGGCAAAAGCCCTTGATGCGGAAATCATTGCTGTGTATGCCGCCCCGGCTTTAACACAGTATGTTGGTTTTCACGTTCCTCCAAGCTCGATAGAGAGTTTTGTTGGAGAAATTATCAGTGGTGCGGAAAAGAGCATGGAAGAGTTTGTTGCAACGCATTTTAAGGATGTCAAGGCAGTAGGTAAAGTCGTGAACGGGTATGCTGCTGAAGAAATCGTTCATGTGGTGGAATCGACAGGGGCAGGCCTAATTGTGATGGGTACCCACGGACGCAAGGGAATTGATCGGATTCTTTTTGGATCGGTTGCCGAAAAAGTGGTCAAGAGCTCCCCTGTTCCCGTAATGACCATTCGGCCCGTGGAAGGATAACTGTTGCAGTTCTGATGTTTTTCACTAAGATTTTGATATTATGTGATTTTTGGCAGTGCGCAGTGTGCGCACTGCCTTTTTGTGTCACATTGGGCAGAGCATTATAAAAGATCTGGAGTAATTGAACATGCATATAAGAAAGCGTATTCTTGTCACAGGCGGAGCTGGTTTTATCGGATCACACCTGTGTCAGCGTTTGCTTCATGACGGGAACGAAGTTTTATGCGTTGATAATTACTATAGCAGTGATAAATACAACATTGAGCCTTTGCTTGATAATTCTCGTTTTGAGCTTCTTAGGCATGATGTTACCTTTTCTCTCTACGTCGAAGTGGATGAGATATATAACCTTGCCTGTCCGGCCTCGCCTGTGCATTATCAGCACGACTCAGTGCAAACGATAAAAACCTGTGTGCATGGCGCTATTAATATGCTTGGGCTTGCCAAAAGGCTTAAGGCGCGCATTTTTCAAGCCTCAACATCCGAGGTTTACGGTGACCCGGAAGTGCACCCACAGAAAGAAGATTACTGGGGGCATGTGAACAGCATTGGTTTTCGCTCCTGTTACGATGAGGGAAAGCGCTGTGCAGAATCGCTTTTTTTTGCGTATCACCGGCAGCATGGTCTACCCATCAAGATAGGTCGGCTTTTTAATACCTATGGGCCTAATATGCACCCTAATGATGGACGTGTTGTTTCAAACTTTATTATGCAAGCCCTTACGAATCGGCCCATAACTATCTTTGGGGATGGCTCTCAGACGCGCTCGTTTTGCTATGTCGATGATCTTATTGAGTGCATGGTGCAGTTTATGGCTTCAGACGTTGCGTTTGTTGGGCCAATGAATATGGGAAATCCAGGTGAATTTACCATGCTTGAGCTTGCAAAAAATGTTGTTGAACTGACCGGAAGCAGGTCAGAATTTATTTTCAAGCCACTTCCTAGTGACGACCCCAAGCAGCGTTGCCCAGACATTAGCCTTGCCAAGGAAAAATTACAGTGGACTCCGCAAGTGCAACTGCAAGAAGGGCTGAAGAAAACCATCGCGTACTTTGAAAAAATATTGGCTACGGGCGTGGCGGTGTAGGGGAGAGATTAGTCTGAATAGTATGAGGCCATTGCACAATGGCCTCTGGCAACTGCGCAGCAGGTGCCCGCAAGCGGACAGCGCAGCGTGCCTTTCCTTTAAAGCCGGAAACGGGCTTTAAAGGCATGTTGGAAGGGCTTGTCTTCCATTATTTTCCTGTCTCAGTTGAAATTTGGACGCAATTATCCCATCTTGAAGATAAAAACACTGCTTTTCTGATATTAAAAGCTATAGCACATATTAAAAATTCGAGCTCAACTTTGGCAATTCCAACATAATTTGCACGAGACGAGATCGTTGCATTGTGCAACGATCTCAGTATGTGAAATATTGCGGGATGGAACCTCAAGGTGCTGAATTCTTTGAGATTCATTCTATAAGTTTGTTGAACAATGCAACGAACTCACATTGCATAAGAACTTTTTTTCATGTATATTCAGAGGTTGTTGAGGCGGTTCCGAATCCATTGGGGTTATTTATTCTTTACCTGTAGACGAGATTATCATGAGCACCATTTCTCATGCTTCCACCGCGAACCCCGCCCCTTTGGGGCTTGCGGGATTTGCTTTGACTACTATTCTTCTCAATCTTCATAACGCCGGGCTTTATGGGCTCAGTGTCATGATCATGGGAATGGGAATTTTTTACGGAGGCATTGCCCAGCTCATTGCCGGCATTTTGGAATACAGATAGGGTAACAATTTTGGTGGTTTAGCCTTTGTCTCTTATGGCTCCTTCTGGCTTTCCCTTGTGTTTATTTGGGCCTTGCCCCATGCGGGTCTGCCTGCGGCGGACCCAATCTCTATGGGTTGCTACCTTGCTCTGTGGGGGCTTTTTACTTTTGCCCTTTTCATTGGTACGCTCAAAGGCAAAACTATCGGCAAATTGGTATTCGGCTCGTTGACAATTCTTTTTGCTCTTCTAGCCCTGGCGAACTTTACCGGCAGCCATACCATCCACACCATTGCCGGTTTTGAGGGGATTGTATGTGGCTGCCTTGCTCTCTACGAAGCAGCGGCCATAGTTATCAACGAAAAATTTGGCAGGGCTGTGTTACCGCTGTAAGTGCCTGTATCCGCAGTGTGCCTTTTTTTGAAAATAGGAATAATTTCAAAGTGTTCGATAAGGAATGCGCGTTTACTTTGAGGCCATTGTGCAGGTTTTGATATGAGGCCATTGTGTAGCGGCCTTCTTTAAGCGGCGGGGCTGATCTTCATACAAAGATCAACCCCGCCGCTAACGTGCTTACGATTTTTTACGCAGCACGGTAAAGCGAGTTCGTTGCACAATACACCGAACTCTGTTTAATCGTCCCTTAAAAAGTCCTTCGAAGGCCCTTAAGAACCAGATGCCAAGAGAAGACATAATTTTATTGAATGATTTCAAAGCAGAAACTGCTTTGAAATAAAGGCACGCTGCGCTGCTCGCTTGCGGTCACCTGCTGTGCAGTTGCCAGAGGCCATTGTGCAATGGCCTCAAAAAACCTGACATCTTCAGTTGCGGCCATCTGGTTTTTGCCAAAATAGCTTGGGCAAGAACTTCAGCTGCATCAATAGTTGTAACT
>JAVBJS010000134.1:0-18395 GCA_031546885.1 Desulfovibrio sp. | reverse complement strand
GCTGATAAGTCTATTCCGTTTACGCTGGCGTGGAGTAAGAGGCTTGTTGCGTTGTGCTTTATCCAAAATGCCGTCTTTAAGATTTTGCAGATGCAGGTATTCACTGTTGGCCTTGCTCGTATATCCTTTATCCGCATAAACACGCGACTTCTCAGGTAATTCTGCTCTTTTCATAACCTCGCAGAATTCACCTGTATCCGAGTTATTACCCGGAGTTACATGTCCGGACAAAATAAAACCCTCTTTATCATCCGTTCCAGCATGCATTTTGTAGCCATAAAAAAATTTATTCCCTTTGCATGTCCAGGCTGCATCCTCATCATGCGAATAAGATTCATGAACAGCTACTGTAGGAATGAATTCATCTTCGCCGTTGTCTTTGGAAACAACTTCAATGTCTACCCGCTTTACGGGGCGGGCGGCGGATGGAATAATTGAGGCATCTACAATACAGCCTGTTTTTACTAACTTGCCCCGCGTCTCAAGTTGCTGATTTATTTCATCAAGAAATGTGTGCATTAGTCCTCGCTCAGTCAGCAGATTGCGAAAACGGCAAATAGTCGTGTGATCTGGCATATCATCCTCTAAAGAAAAACCAGCAAAGCGGGCGAAAGAAATTCTATCGCAAAGAGCGCATTCCATTTCCAAATCGCTGAGATTGTACCATGCCTGCAAAAGCAACACCTTAAACATAACCAGCGCTGGGTATGCCTTCACGCCGACTGTATTTACTTTGTTGCGATTAAGCTTGCGTTGCAACAATATTTCAATTTCATCCCACACAATAAGCCCAGAAACGTCATCAAGAAAATTATGCCGCTTACGCTTGCTGCCAATACAAAAATCTGCAAGCCCAAATGTGCCGACCTTACGCTCCATAACTGCCTCCCTAAATAACTCTGAGAGAACAATACACAACTTATCTAATAAAATCAAGATGTTAAAAATGACAAAATGCTATATTCTAAGAAATAAAAAACATATCCTTCCCCACATACTTTCGCAACCGAAACGGATTGCGAAAGAAAGGCACGCTGCGCTGTCCGCTTGCGGGCGCTTGCTACGCAATCGCCAGAGATCGTTGCATTGTGCAACGATCTCTATTTATGGATAAGTTCTTAATAAGGTATAGTTGATAAGTCAATGTGCCGTGTTTGAGTGAAGTGTATTATGGCAGTGCTCATGGGATATCGGGCTGGATTGCGGTGCAGTGGTTGTATTCGCATAACCCCAGGCACCGGGTGCAGAGACGGCAGTCCCTGCCGGGAGTCCAGAGGGCAGAGCCCTCTGGCGGTTTTTTTATGACACAGTCCTCCCTGCTGAGAAATTTATTTAGCGGCTTGCCTCTAGACGATGCTAAAAACAGACTTATTATTGCATTGACACGAGTTCCCCACGCACACACAAAGCTGATGCCGTGGCGATTTTTTTTGCATGCTCTTTTTTTATATATATTCTTGAGGAGGAACAGACAGTTATGGGAAAGATTATTGGTATTGACCTTGGAACAACAAATTCCTGTGTTTTTGTAATGGAAGGCAAGGAAGCAAAATGCATTACCAACCCGGAAGGCGGGCGTACTACACCCTCCATTGTGGGTTTTACCGATAAGGATCGGCTGGTTGGCGATATCGCCAAGCGGCAAGCGGTTACCAATCCAGAGCGTACCGTTTTTGGTATTAAGCGTCTTATTGGGCGTAAGGCCGACACCCCCGAAATTACGAACTGGAAGAAGCACAGCCCGTACCGCATTGTAGCGGATAAAAACGGTGACGCAGCGGTTGAAATTGAGGGTCGTGCTTACACAGCGGCAGAAGTTTCTGCCATGATTCTTGGCAAACTCAAGGCAGATGCGGAAGCGTATCTTGGTGAAACCGTGACAGAAGCGGTTATCACTGTGCCTGCTTATTTTAATGATTCCCAGCGTCAGGCCACCAAGGATGCCGGCCGTATTGCCGGTCTTGAAGTAAAGCGGATCATCAACGAACCGACTGCTGCTTCTTTGGCTTATGGTTCAGACAAGAAGGCCAACGAGAAAATTGCTGTTTTCGACCTTGGTGGGGGTACTTTTGACATATCCATCCTTGAGGTGGGCGATAATGTTGTTGAAGTGCGCGCTACCAATGGCGATACCTTCCTTGGCGGCGAAGATTTTGACCATCGTATTATCACCTGGCTGGTCGATGAGTTCAAGAAAGAGAATGGCATTGACCTTGGAAAGGATCGCCTTGCCCTGCAGCGCCTGAAAGAAGCTGCGGAAAAAGCGAAGAAAGACCTTTCCACTTCCATGGAAGCGGAAGTGAATTTGCCCTTTATTACCGCTGACCAGTCTGGGCCCAAGCACCTTATGATCAAGCTTTCCCGTGCGAAACTGGAATCTTTGGTTCAGGATCTTGTTGAGCGAACCACCGGCCCTTGCAAAAAGGCTCTGGCTGATGCCGGGTTGAAGGCTTCTGATATCAATGAGGTTGTGCTTGTTGGTGGTATGACACGTATGCCGCTGGTGCAAAAGACCGTTACGGACTTTTTTGGTAAAGAGCCTAACCGTTCGGTCAACCCGGATGAAGTGGTGGCGGTAGGCGCAGCCATTCAAGGCGGTATTCTTGCTGGTGATGTGAAAGATGTGCTGTTGCTGGACGTTACACCACTTTCTCTTGGTATTGAGACTTTGGGTGGCGTTATGACGCGACTTATTGATCGGAACACAACCATTCCTACTCGTAAGAGCCAGGTATTTACCACTGCGGCAGATAACCAACCCTCAGTTTCCATTCATGTGCTCCAGGGTGAGCGGAACATGGCTGGGGATAATATGACCCTTGGGCGCTTTGAGCTGACAGGCATTCCTCCTGCTCCGCGTAGTGTACCGCAGGTTGAGGTGGCTTTTGATATTGACGCTAACGGCATCGTGAATGTTTCTGCCAAGGATCTTGGCACAGGTAAAGAGCAGACTATTCGCATTACCGCGTCATCTGGTCTTTCTGAAGCAGAAATTCAGCGCCTTATCAAGGAAGCTGAGTCACATGCGGATGAGGATAAAAAGAAACTGGAACTCATTGAGGCACGCAACCATGCGGATTCTTTGATCTACAGCACAGAAAAATCCCTTGCGGATCTGGGTGATAAGGTAGATGCGGACTTAAAGAGTGAGATAGAAGCAAAGGTAACCGCACTGAAGAGCGCCACAGCTCTGGATGTGCCGGAAGACATTACGGCAGCTACGGAAGCCCTTTCCAAGGCCGCTCATAAATTGGCAGAGCAGCTCTATGCGCAGAAATCTCAAGAAGGCGGCCCAGAGGCACATGCTGGCGCGGGTGCCCCTGGCGCAGCCGGAACTGGCGCAAAAAATAATGACGATGTAGTCGATGCTGATTTCACAGAAGTGAAGTAGCCTGAAAGCAATCTTGATATAATAACCGAAAGAAGGAAGTTCAGAGGGTACCCCCCTTTGAGCTTCCTTTTCAGTTTACTGGACATGTGACGCGGAGTGAGAATTGAGGTCATTGCACAATACAACGAGCTTTGGCGATTGCACTGCTCGCTTGCTGGCACTTGCTGTGCAGTTGCCAGAGACCATTGTGCAATGACGCCAAAATAATAAGACCACACTCTTTACAATGGGCCGTAAGTACCGTATTTCTTGTCGATGCATACTACCTCTCCCCATACAGTGAGTCTCATTATTCCCGTCTACAATGAAGAAGGGAACCTTGTTCTTTTGTACGAAGAAATATGCAAGGCGCTTGCAGCGCAGCCGCATCCGTGGCAGGTGCTTTTCATTGACGACGCAAGTTCTGACGCCAGCCTTGGTATTTTGCAAAGCCTTGCGGAAAAAGATACGCGAGTTCAATATCTTTCGTTTGCTGAAAATTGTGGGCAATCCGCAGCCTTTGCTGCGGGATTTCAAAGGGCAACAGGAAGCATTTTTGTCACGCTTGACGCGGATTTGCAGAATGATCCCGCAGATATTCCCGCTATGCTCAGTCAATATGAGCAAGGCTATGATATGGTTATCGGATGGCGCGCCAAGCGGCAAGACAGCTTGATAAAACGCTGGGCTTCCAAGATTGCCAATGCTGTGCGCAACTACTTGTCGCGTGAAACAGTAAAGGATACAGGCTGCTCTCTCAAGGTGTTGCGAGCCGATCTTGCCCGCACCTTACCCATGTTCACGGGTATGCATCGTTTTTTACCCACCCTCATGAAAATGCAGGGAGCGCAGGTTGCGGAAATCAGGGTTAACCATCGCCCCCGACAGCATGGCGTTTCCAAGTATGGAGTGTGGGACAGGGCATTTTCCGCATTTTATGATCTTCTTGCTGTGCGCTGGATGCAAAAGCGGCATTTTCGTTACACTATCAAGGACAAAAACACACCCCAGCCCTAATAACACCTCCCCCTTTACCATGCATCCCGGCAAATTGGATGTTGGCCCTCATCTATGCAAAATTTTTCCCATCCGCGTAATCAGCCCCTTGTCAAATCTGTATGCAAGGCAGGTATCCTTTTTTGCACACTTGCCGGTGGCATTGCCTTTCTCCAATATTACGATGTTCAAGGTATTTTCGACCATAGCTGGGTAGACACCCACATAAAGAGCCAGGGCTGGGCAGGTATTTTCTTTTATATCAGCCTTGTCGCTGTTTTGACCGTTGTTGTTCCGCGTCAGGCTCTTGGGGCGGTTGGCGGATACGCCTTCGGTGTGGCTGGAGGATGTGCTTGGGTAACGGTGGGGCTGCTGGTAAACTGCATAGTTACGTTTTTTTATGCACGAATTTTAGGGCGCTCTCTTTTGCAGCAACGCTTTGGAAAACGCATTCAGCGGTTTGATGCCTTTCTCGCCCAAAATCCCTTTGGCATGACAGTAGCCATTCGCTGCCTGCCTGTGGGGAGCAACGCTCTTACTAACCTTATGGCGGGTGTCAGCCGTATTGCGCCGTTTCCTTTTTTTGCCGGTTCGGTGCTGGGGCATTTACCACAGAACATTATTTTTTCTATCCTTGGCAGTGGCTTGCGCGTTGATGAGCGTTGGCCTATTTGGCTTTCTGCCTTTCTTTTTGTGCTTTCCATCATTCTTGGCTACCTTTTATTTCGTCGCTATAAAGAAACTCTGGACGAAATTTCCAGTCCATCCGCATGAATAGGCGCATCCTGTTTCTTGTTTTTGGTATTACCTTGATGGTAACAATGGGAACTTCCAGTCTTGTTCCCGCTCTGCCAGCTATTACAGAGCATTTTTCCGTACCCTTCGCCTATTCAGGCTTCGTCGTAGCAGCCTTTGCTCTCCCTGGTCTGCTGTGCATTCCCCTTGCCGGAGTTTTGGCGGACAGATATGGGCGCAAGGCAGTTCTTCTGCCCGCTCTGATTCTTTTCACCCTTGGCGGCTTGAGCTGCATGGCGGCAACAAGCTTTACCCATCTTATTTTCTTTCGAATTCTTCAAGGCATTGGCGCGGCTCCTCTTGGAATTTTGTATAACACCATTATCGCCGATACGTGGACTGGCCCGGAACGCATCCGCATGATGAGTTATAATGCCATGCTGCTTGGCATTGGTACGGCCGTTAGTCCCGCTTTTGGGGGAATACTTACTCAACTTGGCTGGCAGCACGCCTTTTTACTCTCCCTTCTTGGGGTGCCCGTCTTTTGCCTTGGTGCCAGCATTTCCCTCATGCAGCCTACGCTTCCCGTTTCTCTGCGCACATATTTACTGAATTTTTTCTCTTGCTTATATGCAGGAAAAACCGTGCGTCTGCTCGGATTGAGCATTTGCTCCTCCATTCTTCTTTTTGGGCCCATAATCACCTGCTTTCCTTTTTTGGCAACCCACTTTTTCAGCGCAACAGCTCTTGAAACCGGCATGATTATGGCTGTAGCCTCACTCATTTCCGGGCTTGCCGCATGGCGTCTGGCGCAACTCTTCTCACGTTTTTCGGCCCGCACGCTCCTGCTTGCAAGCATTACCCTGTATGCCATGGCTTTTTTACTCATGCCCCTTATGCCAAGCCTCTGGTGGCTTACGGTTCCCCTGCTTTTTTTTGGATTCGCCCAAGGTATCAACATTCCCCTCACAGCCCTGCTACTCACAGAACAAGCCCCACAAGAACAGCGCGCCGCGCTCATGGCAACCAGCGCCGTTGGAATGCGCATGGCCCAGACCATCGCTCCTATAGGATTCAGCGCTTTTGCCGCATATGGTGGAGTAAACAGCGCCATTTACAGTGCCATTGCTGTGGCAGGGGTGATGGTTATTGTCGCCAGAAGGATTTAAGTAGAAAAGGAAAGGGAGAAGAGGGGAGAAGTTAAATAATATCAGGGGAGAGGGAAAAACGCCTTTTTAAAGGAGGCTTTCCTCCTCCCCTGACTCCATTTTTTAATGTATTGTAACGTGTAATTATAATTGGATATACCATTATGAAAAAATTGACAGCGCCTCGCATGGATCGCTGTATAGGGTGCCATTGCTGCTCATTAGCCTGTGCGCGGCTGGTGCATGGGCTGCATTCCTGGGCCTGTGCCGGAATTCGTATTCGCTCCTCCGGCGGGCTAACCACAGGTTTTGAAGCTGCCCTGTGTGTAGCCTGCGATCCTGCCCCCTGCGCCAAAGGTTGCCCAACAGGATCATTAACCCAACGCCTTGGCGGTGGTGTAAAGCAGGACATCAGCTTGTGCATACGCTGCGGTGTTTGTGCCAAACTTTGCCCGGTGGATGCTATCTACCTTGAGCCGGGGTCTGGCCTTCCCTTCCTGTGCATCCACTGTGGACGCTGCACATCCTTTTGCCCGCACAATTGCATAGAACTGACAGATATTCCCGATACCGCACGCCCAGCACCCCCACGCTCCAACGAAGATGCGCACAGGGCGGATGGGAACGCAGAGATTCGACACGCTGACTTTACTCATAACAGGGAGCCTTTCAATGGCAGCCGATAGTCTCATTTTTGATCGTCCGTATTCCCGCGTGTTGCATTATGACGCTGGCACCGGCAAGGCAAAGGTTCTGGAGTTTGGTCTACGGGCGGAACATCTGGGTGGTAGCGGCCTTGCCGCAGCCCTGTATGCTTCCATGAATCTGTGCGCCCTTCCCCACGATGCGCCGGAGCAGCCCATAATTTTTACCGTGGGGCCCCTTACAGGGTTATATCCCCTCATGAGCAAGGCTGTGTGCGGTTTTCGTTCACCTTACACCGGGCAATGGACAGAGAGCCACGCAGGAGGGCGCTTTGCCCTTGCTCTGCACTTTGCCGGATACGATGCCCTTATGATCACCGGCGAAGCGAAAAGGCTTTCCTGTCTGGTACTGGGTGCCCATAAGGTGGAAACGCATGACGTATCATTTTTACGAGGAGCGGATGTTTTTGCAACAGGCAAGCATATGCGTCGCCTTGGAAAAAACGCGGCAGGGCATCGCTCTTCTTTGCGCATCGGCCCGGCCGGAGAGGCCGGAGTGGCCTTTGCCTGCATTAATGTAGATTCCTTTCGCCATTTTGGAAGGCTTGGTTCCGGTGCTGTTCTTGGGCGTAAAAACCTCAAAGGTATTCTGGTTTCCGGCGATGGCGCCAGCCACCTGCCGCCAACAAAAGCTTATCCCAAGCTGCTCAAAGAAATTCACCAGTCTGTTGTTAATACTCCCCTCATGCGCAAGTACCATGACCTTGGCACAGCGGAAAATCTGGCACCTCTTAACGAGCTTCACGCGCTGCCTTGGCGTAATTTGCAGGCCACGCATGACCCCGCCGTAACCTCCATTTCTGGAGAAACGGTGGCGGATAACTTGCTACTGCGGCAAAGCGCCTGTGCCGGATGCCCGGTAGGTTGTATTCACATTGCCCTTTTGCGTGAGCATTTTGGGACAGATCACGATTTCCTATATCATCAGGTGCCTTACGACTATGAGCCCCTCTTCGCCCTTGGCACTATGCTGGGTGTGACAGACCCTCACGCAGCCCTGCTTCTTATGGACGCAACGGAAAAAACCGGACTGGACTGCATGAGCGCCGGGGTGGCCTTGGCCTGGGCCACTGAAGCTTTTGAGAAAAAGCTTATCAGTGAAAATGAAACCATCGTTCCCCTTGCCTTTGGGGAAGCCACAAATTACCTTACCGCTCTTGGCCTGCTGGCAAGCCGTACCAATGACTTCTATACTGCCCTTGGCAAAGGTGCCTTGCAAGCTGCGCAAAAATACGGAGGAGCAGACTTTGCTTGTGTGCTTGGGCAGGAAATGGCCGGTTATGCTACGGGAGAGGTTTTCTTTACTTCACAAGCCTTTGGTTTTCGACACTCGCACCTTGATAGCGGGGGGTACAGCTTTGATCAAACCTCCAAGGAAAAAGACCCTCGCAAGGCCGTTGATTTCCTCATACAGGACGAGGGCGATCGTGTGCTTTTAACTTCCATGGTGGCCTGCCTCTTTGCCCGTAAAGTATATACGACAGAAAGGGTGCAAGAATGTTTGAGCGCTTGCGGCCTGGATGATATAGCCGTAGCGCTTCCCACTGCCGCGCATACTGCCCAGGCCTTACGGAGAAAGCTCCAGCTTGATACCGGATTTATACCGGAAAATCTGGTCATTCCTAAGCGTTATACGGAAATAACTACCTGGAAAGGCCCCATGGATATCACCTACCTGGAAGACCTGCGTCGTCTCTATATTGAGCGCCTTCGTAGCATGGCTGGGAATGTTTAGTTTAGATATCTTATGAAGAAACTGGGGGAGGGAACCCCAAGGGCAGAGACTTTATGAAGAATCTGGGGGAGGGAACCCCAAGGGATGGAATCCCTTGAGGGTCCCTCCCCCAGACCCCCTCCCTCCTCATCTACAATTTGAGATCATTGTACAGTGGCCTCAGGCAACTGCATAGCAAGCGCCAGAGATCGTTGCACGATACTCCGAACTCTGTTTAATCGTCCCTTAAAAAGTCCTTCAAAGGCCCTTAAGAACCAGATGCCAAGAGAAGACATAATTTTATTGAATGATTTCAAAGCAGAAGCTGCTTTGAAATAAAGGCACGCTGCGCTGCTCGCTTGGGGGCACCTGCTGTGCAGTTGCCAGAGGCCATTGTGCAATGGCCTCAAATTGGGGTTTCCAAAGGGCCTCAGGCCCTTTGGTGGGGAGGTTTGGAGGGGTGAAGCCCCTCCAAAAAAAACGTTACGTAAACTAATCGCTGTTTTCCTAAGAAAAATGATCAAATCCCACAGTCTGCACAGGTTTTCCTTGGCAGGTGATGCCGGATTCTGCGGTTGCTGTACCTATGCAGGTAATATCCGGGAGGTGTGTACAGAGCTCTTCCCATAATTCTGCGGGGCAGGTGCCGAGCAGGGCATAATCTTCTCCCCCTGTGAGAATGAGCTCGGTGGGGTCGCAGGCGAGGGCCTCTGCCGCAGCGCAAAGTTCTGCATTAAAAAGGGATGGGGGAAAGGAAAGGGCTGCTCCTGCGGGGGGTATCGTAGCTTTTTTGCCGGACTGTCGCTCCAGAACGAGGCGTTTCTTGTTTTCTTTTGGAGTGGGGGCGTGAACCTGTTTGTTTTCTTTCTGATTGTGCAGGGGGGTAAGCAGGCGCGGGAGATCGCGCATGATGCCGTCGGAAAGATCCATCAGGCCGATCCGCGCGTTCTGGGGGTTTTTCTGTTGAGCAAATGCAAATTTTGCTAGCGCCATGCCTGCTTTTATATGGGCAGCGGGTGCGAGATGGGCAAGGCAAGGCAGCGGATGCTGCGTTATGGCAGAGCGTCCTTCACGTTCCAGCAGTAAAAAACCGGCTCGGGCAAGCCCTGCTTTTCCCACAAGAAATATGGTATCGCCCACAGTTGCAACACCGCGGCGCAAGAAAAAAGGAATGCTCGGGGTGATGCTTTCTCCCCAGACGGTGATGCAAAAGCCCATGGTATTACCGCAGGAGATGTCCCCCCCGGTGAGGGTGAGATCATGCTGCTGCGCCACGGAGTGTAAACCCTGCAACAGAGCATTAACCGTGTGAGAAGATATGGCTGGGGGAAGCATAAGGCCCAGCGAGAAACCCAAGGGACGCGCACCTGCTCCTGCCAGATCACTGACGGCCACGGTGAGGGCCTTCGCTCCTGCCTCCTGCGGAGTGAAATAGCTGGTACGAAAGTGCTGATCCAGCCAAAAGAAATCTGTGGATAAGGCCAGTGGACTGTTTATGGCCAGCTCGGCACAATCATCCCCTCGTCCGTAGGGCAAATGCAGAGAGGCATGAGGAAAAACAGCGTCAATAAGCTCAAGGCAATGGGCTTCTGAAATAATTCTGTTGGAATTACCACTTTTTTCAGACGATACCTGCCAAAGGTCCGCCAGTGTATCCTGCCTTTGCATCGTTTGATACCTAGTGTTAAATTATTTACTTGAGATCGTTGTACAAGATTGCTCAGGCTGCGTGGCGTGCAACAGTCTCTGTTCCGACAGCTATGCTACGTTCTGCTCTGTGTCTTGAATTTGCCATTACAAACGCAATTCAAGACCCACGGGGCAATGGTCAGAGCCATGCACGTCTTGCTCTATCCAGGCATCCGCAATATATGGCGTTAATTCGGATGAAACAAAAAAGTAATCAATACGCCATCCTACATTTTTTTCGCGGGCCTTGAGACGGTATGACCACCAGGAATACTGATCTTTTTTTTCACCGTGAACATGGCGGAAGGTGTCCTGATACCCATGTGCCACAAAGCGATCAAGCCAGGCCCGCTCAATAGGCAAGAAACCGGATGTTCCCTCATTTTCCTTGGGGCGCGCAAGATCAATGCTGGTATGGGCGGTATTAAAATCACCACACACAACAATGGGTTTGCTTTTTCGCAGTTCTTCGGCGTATTGCAAAAAGGCATCGTAGTAGCCAAGCTTGTACGCAAGGCGTTCTTCGTTTTGTTGTCCGTTGGGGAAGTATATGTTGAAAAAATGAAAATTCGGGAGTTCCAAGTGGATTAGCCGGCCTTCTCCCTGGAATTGAGGATTGGGCAGCTCCAGTGTAACCGCAAGAGGCGCACTCCGTGAAAAGGTGGCTACCCCGGAGTATCCCTTTTTTTTAACAGAGGAAAGCCAGGTGCTGTGGTACCCGAAAGGCTCCCTATGCTCTTCTGGAACCTGCTTGAGCTCGGCCTTGGTTTCTTGCAAACCGATGACATCCGCCTTGCTTTTTGCAAACCAACTCCAATCTTCTTTGGCGCACATTGCGCGGAATCCGTTTACATTCCATGAGTACAGACGCATTTTTTATCCAATGGAGCCTAAGAGGATTTTGAGGGAGTGAGGAAATGCTCACGAAGCTAATTGTGCAATTGTCTCAACAAAAAGTTTATACTAGAATGCTGTAACTTTGAAAAGCTCTATTTAGCCCGTCGTAGTTCACTCTGCGAAAAGTTTTATTTAGTCCGTTGTGGTTCATTCTGTGGATTAGGGTTTGTTGGCAGGTGCCATCTCGCTATTCCATTACAAGGTAGGCGGCCATAATAACCTTGAGGCCGATGCCTTGAAAGTTGACGCGATACTTGTCTGGTGCCACAAACTGAACAATTTTGCCTCGTCCAAATACGCGGTGCGTGCAGTAACCGCAGTCCTCTGGAGGTTTACTGGGGGCGGCCTCCAAAGATGTTTCCAGGGAAGTGTCATTTGTTTGCATTTTGCCCTTGGCAAAACCTTCGGAAATGCTGGTGCGGGGTATTCTTCCGGCACTGCCTGTCTGGGCAGTGTCTTTGGTCATAGTGGGGGTATTGAAAGATGCTCTGCCGGATACGCCGAGGCTTCTGGCGGGGGCAGGTGTGGAGCGATCATACCGAACAAGTCCTGCATAGCCTTCCTGCCACTCTACATAGAGATCTGGTGTCAGCTCGCGCACAAAGGGGCTGGGTGCCGCTGGAATGCTGCCGCCGGTGGCGCGGTCAAAAACACTGGAAGGAACAAAGAGCTCCAATTGCTCCCGCGCCCGTGTGCAGGCAACATACATCAGTCGGCGCTCTTCTTCAAAATCGTCTGCGCGAACCATGGAATGCCGTGAAGGAAAACGCTCTTCCACCAGATCCAGAATAAGTACGGCCGACCATTCCAGTCCCTTGGCAGAGTGGATGGTAGAAAGGGTAATGGTATTTTGCTCTTCTTCCTCATGCAAGGGGTCGTCCAACGATAAATCCGCTATAAAAAGATCCAAATCCCGATACGCTGCCGCAATGAGCGCAAGCTGTTCCAACCCCTGCATGCGGCGGGGGTGATCATCAGGGTATTGTGCCTCAAGACGGGAGCGGTACTGGTCAATCACCTGCTCCAGCAAGGTCACAGGGGTAAAAGCGGCTCCTCGGCAGGTGTCAATAAAGGCGAGGTCTGCCGCAAGGTCAGGATGGCGTGCGGTAGCTTTGGCAAGGGCTGCTTTATCCCCGGACAGGGCAAGTTGGTACAGCTTTAAACAGGTCTTTGCGCCAATACCCTTTGAAAGCTCTGCCATGCGGGAAAAAGCTGTAAAATCTAAAGGATTTTGTACAAGACGCACAAAACTCATAACATCTTTAATATGCGCTGCCTCGGCATAGCGAATGCCCCCAAATTTACGAAAGCGAATGCCTTGCTTGTTGAGTTGAATTTCAACGTGATACGCATGAAAGCCAGAGCGGAAAAGAACGGCAATCTCATGTGGCGCGTACACTCCCATCAGCTCCACAATGCGGGCAACTACAATGCTGGCCTGGCTGCGGTCAGAGGCAGGGCGAATGATGTTGGGCTTCTGTCCCCCTTCGCGTTGCGTGAAAAGGTGCTTTTTAAAGCCTTCCGCGGCCCTGTCCAGCACAGCGTTGCAGAGATTAAGAACCGGCTGGGTTGAGCGATAGTTTTCTTCCAAACGGATAACCTTGGTGCCGGGAAAAAGCGTGGGGAACCGCAAAATATTTCGAACATCGGCTCCGCGAAAGGCATAGATAGACTGGGCATCATCGCCTACCACCATAATATTCATGGGGGCTGCTTGAGATGATGGGGGAACGGCAGGCTGCGTAGTCGCATAGCTATCCGCATGGGCGTTTTCCTGCCTCTCTGCATGAAGGTCTTCGTGCGCAAAGGCCCCTGGTAACCCTCCCGCAATAAGCGCGGCAATACGCGCCTGCACCGGGTTGGTATCTTGATACTCATCTACCATGATGTATTGATGTTTCTTGCGGCAGTATGCAAGCATTTCCTGGCGCGTTTGCAAGCCCCGCTCCAGCTCAAACAGCAGATCATCGTAATCAAGCAGTCCCTTTTCTCGCTTGAATCGCGCATAGCGGCGGCCCATTTCCTCCATGGTATCTACATGCGCGAGAAGGTGGTGAGCGTCGCGGCGAACAATGTCTTCAAGGGGTTGTTCTTTATTACGCCCCTTACTCAGCATTCCAAGAATGGTCTGATTTTTGGGAAAGGTGCGATCTCCCTTGCCTGCCTGCAATTCCTCACGGCAATGCTGTAAACTGCTCAGCATATCATGATTATCCATTACAGTGAGGGTATTGCCAAAACCTTCAGGCTGAAAAAGGCGCAATATGGAAAAGGCGTATGAGTGAAAGGTTCCCCCCGCCACGGCAGAAAGCTCAAAGGACGCCATGCGCCCAGAAGTGCCGCCGGTCACACCGCCATACATACCCCCGCCCTGCCCCTCAGCCCACTGCGACAGGGGAGTGGCCCCCCGCTGTTCCAGGAGGATGCGGGCACGGTCAAGCATTTCATTCGCTGCTTTGCGGGTAAAGGTCAAAAGCAGAATGGAGGAAGTGGGAATACCCGATTCCACAAGGTGGGCCAGCCGATAAACAATGGTGCGGGTCTTTCCGCTTCCGGCACCGGCTATAACCAGCACTGGCCCATCAATCGTTGTTGCTGCCTCATACTGCGTGGCATTGAGCTCTTTTTCGTAATTAATCATTGTTAGAACGCCTCACTCGCTAAAACTACTGTTCTCCGTGTTTCATGTCCAGCTTTTTGATGAGGTGAGGCCATTGCACAATGGCCTCTGGCAACTGCGCAGCAGGTGCCCGCAAGCGGACAGCGTAGCGTGCCTTTATTTCAAAGCAGCTTCTGCTTTGAAATCATTCGATAAAAATTATGTCTTCTCTTGGTATTCGGTTTTTAAGGGCCTTTAAAAGACTTTTTAAAGGCAAGTAAATAGGGTTCGTTGTATTGTGCAACGCTCTCGAGATGTCAAGGGCGTTACCCCTACCCTTGACATTTGTTGAGGCCATTGCATAATGCCTCCGGCAACTGCGCAGCAGGTGCTCACAGGCGGACAGCGCAGCGTGCCTTTATTTTAAGGCCCGTTTGGGCTTTAAAAGCATATCCATTTTCCCCTCGACATTTCCAAAAGGCGCATACCGCTGGGGCTTTTATGCTGCAATCCATTGAATCCTATGTGAAGCGTTACACTAATGTTATTGCCACAGTTACCGGCATTGACATTGAGGTGGTGAATGCGAACCTCTTGCGTGTGGCAGGAACGGGGATGTATGCCGCCAAGGTAGGCGAGAGCATTACGAATGCCGGGCAGGTGTATACGCACGTACTGCGCAACCGGGTAACGGTCTATATGGAAAATCCGCGTGAAAATACGCTCTGCGCGGGATGCCATAATCTTCCGTATTGTCGGGAGACCCTTTCACTTTGCACGCCCATTGTGCTTGGGGATGCTATTCTTGGGGTCATTGGGCTGGTTTGCTTTGATACACAGGAGCGCGACCGCGTCATTGCGCAAAAGGATGTATTCATCGACTTTGTACAGCAGATAGCTGAGGTCATCAGCCGGGCTGTGCAAGATCAGGCCAAGGCGCGTCGTGTTGCGCAACTGCTTGATACTTTTTTGCGGATTGTGGATGTGAATCATCGTGGCGTACTGGCCTTTAATACCAAGGGAGCCATTGTTTATTGCAATGAGATGGCCAGGCTGGATCTTAATTTGGAGGACGGGGGGCCTTTTCCTCCGGTGAGTCTGCGCCGCACGGGTGATACCATTTCAAGCATGGATGAGTTTGAAATAACGCTTGATGGGCAATCTACCCGCCTGCTGGGCTCGATTTCCACCCTGGAAAGTCAAGATCCTGAATTTGATCAGGTGCTTATTTTTGATTCCCTTGCCCGTTTTACAGAGCGTTTTGCTGTTACCGCGGCCTCGGCCGAAAGTGGGCTTGGCGTTTCTTCCATTGTGGGTAAGAGCAGGGCTGTTTTACGGGTTAAAAATAAAATTTTACAAATTGCCCATACCTCATCGACCGTCCTTATTACCGGTGAAAGCGGGACAGGCAAAGAGATGATGGCACGAGCCATTCATGCTGAGAGTGAGCGCCGCGACAAGCCTTTTGTGGCGGTAAACTGCGGTGCTATTCCCGATGCCTTGCTGGAAAGTGAACTTTTTGGATATGTGCGGGGAGCATTTACAGGGGCAAATCCCTCTGGTCGTATGGGCAAGTTTGAGTTGGCTCAGAACGGAGTTATTTTTTTGGATGAAATAGGGGCTATGCCCCTCTATTTGCAAGTAAAGCTTCTGCGGGCCTTACAAGAAAAGTGTATTACCCGGCTTGGCTCCAACCGCTCGGTGGATGTGGATGTTCGTATTATAGCCGCTACCAATGATGATCTTGTAGATCTCATGCGGCAGAACATGTTTCGCGACGATCTGTATTATCGCCTCAATGTTATTCCTTTGGAGGTACCCCCATTGCGAGAGCGTTGTGAAGATATTCCTGTTCTTGCGGAATTTTTTCTGCGTAAGTACAGCCGTCTTTTCAGTAAAAGCACTCCCCTTCTGGACAAGGCCATGCTGGATGTTCTTGCAGCCTATGCCTGGCCGAGAAATGTGCGGGAGTTTGAAAACATCATGGAGTATTTGGTAAATATTACCCCAACAGGGGGTAAGGTTTCCCTCTCCATGCTGCCGCTCAGGCTACGGGAAAAGCGGCCTCTTACAACTCCTGTACAGAGTGTTCCCAAGGAACATGGCGATGCTGGCGGAACACTTATAGGTACAGCGCTCCCTGCTGCGGATAAGGAGGTGCAGTTTACCCCTCAAACTCTGGCAGAGCTTGAGCGAGAGGCTATTCATGCGGCCTTACGATTTTTCGGCACGCACACGCATGGCAAGCAGAAAGCCGCCGAGGCGTTGGGGATTGGAGTGGCGACATTATACCGCAAACTTAACGCAAATTCACTGTAAAATTGTCTGGGCGGCAATCCCCACTCCTTCACCTGTAAAGCACTTTAGCTTGGAGCCGCAGAGGATTTTTCGAACACTGCCTGTGTGCTGACATCTTGTGCCTGGAGCTTGCTGATGATGTCTTGCAGCATACTGGACTGTTTTGTCAGTGTTACTACTGCATCGGCGGCTTCATCCATTGCGCTTGAAGTTTCTTTGGCAATATCGTGAACCGTGGCCACAGTGGAGCTGATCTGTTTGCTCATGTCGGACTGCTCGCTGGCGACAGTGGCAATGATACTTACCTGCTGTACGGCGGAATCCACCAGTGCGACGATGTGGTTCAGGCTTTCGCCAGATTCTTTGGCGGTAAGGGAAGTTTTTTTAATGGCCTCGGCTGTGAGTTCCATCTGCGAGACGCTTTTTCCTGTACTTTGCTGAATACCGCGAATAACATTATCCACCTCACGGGTGGCATTCATAGTTTTTTCAGCCAGTTTTCGCACTTCATCAGCAACCACAGCAAAGCCACGCCCGGCGTCACCCGCCCGTGCCGCCTCAATGGCGGCGTTTAAGGCCAGTAGGTTGGTTTGGTCGGCAATGTCGCTGATAACATTAATTATTTCCCCAATGCCGTTTGCCTGCTTTGTCAGGTTATCCATCTCACCTTTCAGGGTCAGGGTTTCTTTTTCTACATGAAGGAAATCGCTGGACATGGTAGCAACAAGAGATGCACCGTCTTGCGCCTGAGAACGAGCTTTCACCGCCGCATCCGCAGCATCATTAGCATTTCCGGCTATTTTAATTACGCTATCCGTCAAGTGGTGGATGGCATTGCTGGTTTCATCCATCCGCGTTCTTTGAGTGAGGGCACCGCGCTGGGAGTGTGTTACCTGATCGGCAATTTGAGCGCTGGCGTGAGAAAGACTTTCCGCAACCTTTGCGGCAGCCTCTGCCGCATCTCGCATGTGCTGGCTACTTTTTTCCACACTGCGCCGGTGGCTTTCAATTTCCGATTGATCGATCCAGATGGAGGTAGCACCCAAAACCATTTTCCCGTCTACGGAAGAAAAAGGGGCCGCAGTAATGCTAATGGGAGTTGGAGGCGTTGGGGGGCGGCGTGGATATTCGCGTTTGGCGGTGAGCACTTTTTGCTGTTTGATGGCAAGGGTTGTGTAGGTTGTGCGCCCTGGCTCCTTCCACAAAAACGCGCCGGAATCCTTTCCCAGATAATCGCGGGGGGTGCCGGGGTATTCCAGCAGATCCAGCATAAGCTGGTTTGTACTGATGAGCACGTCTTGCTCATCATAAATCATGCACGGGACAGGCATGTCGTGCAGGAGCCGCTCATAAAAAGTATTCTTGGTTTGCAGGTTCGTGATGGCGGCATTTACCAGAGCTGCAACTCCATATTCTTCTGGAATGGAAAGAGTGTCATTGCTGTTTCCTGGATTGCTTTTACCACTTCCATCGCTGCTTCCCTTATTCTTTTTGGAAGGCTGCGGGATAAGAGGAAGGCATTGCCTCCTGATGTCCTGAAATGGCGTAAAAAGGTGACGCCCCAAGGCCAATGTCATGAAAATTCCAGCGCATAGCGCAAGAAGAGTGGGAGTCAATAACGCTATCGCCGCTGTCAAAGGGCTGGTGCCTATCAGGTAGATTCCGGCAAGAATAACTGTAAGCAGTGCCGGAAAACCAATAAGTAAAAAAGTGCAGGAACGTTGATACGGTACAGAGTTGCTCTGAGTCATGGGGTGTTCCTTTTAGAGAATTTCAACTATGAAATAGATGAAGTTCTCGGGCAGATACGCCAGCAGATGCCCACTTAGCGTCTTGGTTTACTGATATTTCGAGGACCGTTACAGCACCACTCCAGAATTGAATTAAACTTAGCTACGCAGACAAACTGAGAGCTGTAGACCCACCTTTAGTGCCACTGTACTCAAATATGCACGCCTGTTTGTTAAAAAAGTAACAAATTAGAAACGAAATGCATATTTTTTTTAGTGATGATATACCTTACGTCTTACTGCACGAGTGTTAATATTTTCTTGGCATAATAATTATTGCATTTTTCAAGCTTTGAAAAGCTGAAAATGGATAGTTATACCAAGTTGCAATCAAAGTGGTTCTAATATCCATTGTCTTTGAGTTAATCTCTTCACGGCATCTGGGGCTTGCTCCAGATGCCGTAGTCCCTTGGCGGCGGCAGCAATCACTGCCTGAAGCGATTTAAATAATCTGT
>JAVBJS010000033.1:0-10392 GCA_031546885.1 Desulfovibrio sp. | reverse complement strand
AAGAATATAAAAAACTGACTTTTCCGTGGTTTTTAATGCCACCCCAAAACTGAAAAAATAATAATGACTTTTCTTTGGTGATACTCTATACTCACAGGTGATTGCATAAATTTTTAGAGAATACCGGGCATATTGTCCCACGAGGTTGCTTTGTGATTAAAGTCCTAGTTGTTGACGATTCTATTTTTATACGCCGCACACTCGTTAGGATTTTGGAGAAAGATCCCGGCATTCAGGTTATTGCCACAGCGTCTAATGGAGAAGAAGCCATTGCACTGACGCGCAAACACGACCCGGATGTTATTACGCTAGACATCGAAATGCCGCGTATGGACGGCTTGACTGCTCTGCGGCATATTATGGATGAGCATCCTTGCCCGGTTATCATGGTGAGCTCTCTTACCATGGAAGGGGCAGACGCTACGCTTCGAGCTCTGGAACTGGGAGCTCTTGACTATATTCCAAAGTTCAACGCGGACTCCGTACCGGATCTTAACCGCCTTGAGGCGGAGCTTGCAGCCAAGGTTACAGCCATTGCCCGGCGCAAATCCTTTATGCGGCTCACGCATAGAAGGGCAAAAGAACGCGCTGCGGCCCTTAAAGAAAAAGCACAGACAATTCGTCCGGCCCATACGTCATTATTTCCACGGACAACACAAACAACAGCACAGCCCACGCTGCCGGCCTCAAAAGGACTGCGGGCGCCCTCCTCACTTTTGGAGCGAGCAGCCAAAGAGCTCCCCCCAGCCTGCACCGGTACACCACTGCCCTTGCCAAGGGTAACTGGACGCGGCTCTTTTGAGGCAGTGCTCATTGGCGTCTCTACAGGCGGCCCTCCAGCCGTCCAAAAAATTCTTTCCGCCCTCCCGGAAAATTTTCCCGTTCCCATTTTAATTGCGCAACATATGCCTGCGGCTTTTACCGGCCCTTTTGCCAAAAGGCTGGACACGCAGTGCGCAATTACTGTAAAAGAAGCTGCTGATATTGAACGCCTGAAAGCTGGAACAGCCTATATTTCACCTGGGGGAAAACACCTGCGCATTGAAAATAGGGGCGGAACACTTACCTGCGTTGTAACAGAAGAGCCCAAAACAGCACTGTACAAACCTTCTGCCAATGTTCTTATGGAAACGGGAGGGCTTGCCCTTGGACGCAGAGTCCTTGGAGTGATGCTCACGGGCATGGGAAGTGACGGCCTTGAAGGAACCAAGATATTAAAAGAAAAAGGGGGCCATGTCATTGCGCAAAGCGAAGCAACTTGCGTTGTGTATGGAATGCCCAAAGCCATTGTAGATGCAAATCTTGCAGACGAAATTGTGGATCTTAATAATATGGCGGCAGCTATTTTAACGCACTTTTCTCGATAAGGCCGGCCTAAAACGGTACCTTTAACGGAGTTTACATGTCTGAGACAGCACATATTCTCTCTCTCCTTACCAGCGATAAGGCTGACGCCATACGCGAAGGTGCACATCTTGCCGGGACAGCCCGGCTGGAAGAAACAATTCCTGCCTTGGTAAAGCATATTACCAGTACAAATATAGGCGTGCTGGAAGCCGTGGACAGAGCGCTTCGCAAAATTGGCGGCCCAACAGTCGTGCATGCGGTTATTCCGCTATTACGCTCTGATGAAGCACCTGCTCGTAATATATCTATGGATATTTTACGCACCCTTGGCTCAAGCGATTTAGCCGCGCTGGTAGAGTTACTACATGACGATGACCCGGATATTCGTATATTCGCTTCTGATATTCTGGGTTCTGTGGGCACAGCCCAAGCCGTGGCTCCGCTCTGCCATGCGCTTTTGCACGACCCGGAAGTAAATGTACGCTACCAGGCCGCCGTCAGCCTTGGGGTTCTGGCCAATCCAGAAGCTGCCCCCTGCCTGAACAAAGCACTTAAAGATGAAGAATGGGTGCAGTTTTCCGTCATTCAAGCCCTTACCGAGCTGCGTGAGGAATCATCCATCAGTGCCATGAGCAAGGCCCTCGATACAAGCTCAGACCTTGTTGCCTCAACCATTGTGGATGCCCTTGGCGAAATGGGCAATATCAAGGCCATTCCGCTCCTGCTCAAGCGATTGAACAGCTCCCCAACACCGCTTTGCAACAAGATTGTGCGAGCTATCATCAATATTTTAGGTGAACGCTCACTGGCTCTTCTGGGTGAAAAAGAATGCATGCGGCTGCGTGGGTATATGCAGGCAGCCCTTGAGGATGAAGATACCGAAGTGCAGGACGCTGCCATTAAGGGCTTTGCAGCCCTTGGTGGAGAGAGCGCAACAGTCAATATTCTTAAAATTGCCGGAAAAATTAATCCAGAAACCAACCATGAGCGCATGCTCGGCACGGTCGAAGCTCTGGTGAAAGCCGGCTACAATAGCGTGCTGGAAGACGCCATCCGTAAAGGTGACGATGCTACCATGCTTGTGGCCCTGGAAGCTGTAACGCGCATGGAGCACCCGGATATTCTCCCCCTGCTGATGGAGGTTTTCTGGGAAGAGCAACGCGACACGCAGCGCATCATTATCCTTGAGCTGTCCAACCGAGCAGGAACAGAGCACCAGCAATTCTTTTTAGATATTCTTGCCCGCCATTCCGACGGCGATATTCTGCGCAGTGCTCTTTTCTTCCTCGGAAATAAAGGCAACCCAGTAGAAATTCAAGATTCTGTCATTGAGATGCTCACCCATGAATTTGACGATGTCAAGGAAAGTGCGCTTGAAGCTTGCATTATGCTGCGTACTCCCCAAATTGAAGAGCACATCAAGAACATGCTCAAGCACCACGAGCCAACACAACGGCTTATGGGCGCTTATGCCTTGGGATTTTTTGGATCAGAATCCAATTCCGATATCTTGAGTGACGCTCTGCGAGATGAATCTGCTGATGTCCGACGAGTAGCTATTGAAGCTCTTGGTAGAGATTGTCCCATAAGTTTGAAACGAAGCGCCCTCATTGAAGAGCGCCTCGCGGACGATAATCGCGAAGTACGCATGGCAGTGGTGGAAGCCCTTGGCAACTGTGGGGAAAAACGCTTGGACGTATGTCTCATCAAAGGGCTTAACGATGTGGATCCGTGGGTGCGCGCACGATGCGCAGAAAAGCTGGGAGGACGGCAATCTCATGAGGCTGTAGAGCGCCTTGTATATATGCTTGGCGAAACAAACAACCTTGTTGTCATTAAAACTATTGAGGCACTTGGAATGATTGGCGGAGAAAGCGCTTTCCGCGCCCTGCTCGCTCTTTTTGACTCGCCAGACCCCGATATAGCGCAAGCAGCGGCAGAAGCGGTCGATTCCATTCGTAGAAAGGCAGGAGAGTAACGCATGGCCTTATTCCCATCATCTACTGGGCTTAGCTCCACCCCAAAGGAACTGAAGGTCACACAGGAAGAATTTACGCAATTGCGTGACTTCATCTACCAGCAATGCGGTATTTATATTGCTGAGACCCGCAAATATCTTGTGGAAAACCGCCTTGCCAATCGACTCAAAGAGTTGAACCTCAAAAATTTTGGGGAATATTACTACTATTTACGTTTTGACGCCAACCGCCGGGCAGAGTTGCCCAAGCTTTTTGAAGTCATTACCACCAACGAGACAAGTTTTTATCGAAACCCTCCTCAACTTCAAGTTTTTCAAGAGGTTGTGCTAAAAAAAGAACTGGAAAAACTGCGCAAGGCTGGTTCCAGACGGTTGCGTATCTGGTCTGCCGGCTGTTCAACTGGTGAAGAACCGTACACGATGGCAATGATTTTGCATGAGGTTTTGCGCACAGAAATTACGTCATGGGATATCAAGATTACAGCGAACGATCTTTCGGAGGCCGTGCTTGCCGCAGCCAGAAAGGGTGTTTACACCGAGTATGCCTTGAGAACAACGCCCAAGGATATTATCTCGCGCTACTTTAAGAAAGACGGCTCAGCGTACCACGTTGACCCCAAACTTAAAAACCTCATAACCTTTGGCTCTACCAACCTGAGCGATCGGGCCCTGCTTAAGAGAGTGGAACGCTCACATATTGTTTTTTGTCGTAACGTCATTATTTATTTTGATGATGAGATGAAAAAACAGGTTATCGAATCTTTTTATGATAACCTGCTGCCTGGCGGATGCCTCTTTATTGGGCACTCCGAATCGTTGCACAATATCTCACGGGCGTTTACGCCGGAGCACCATACGGGAACCATTGTGTATCGCAAGCAGGAATAGCTATTGTAACTACGGATAAAACTCGGCATGAGCAGTACCGGAAAGAATGAAACGCGAGCAAAAATCCTTGCCGTGGCAAATCAGAAGGGCGGGGTGGGCAAAACCACAACTTCCGTTACTTTGGCTTCTGCCCTTGCCCGTATGGGCAAGCGGGTCTTGCTTGTGGACCTTGATCCCCACGCCTGCGCTTCCGTTCATTTACGGTATTATCCCGACGAGCTTGACGTTTCTGTAAATGAGATTTTTGTAGAAAATATTCCAGATTGGATGGAACTGTGGGATCGGATTCGCAAACACCACCCCACGCAGGAATTTGACGTGGTGCCTGCCACCATCCGGCTGGCAGAGCTTGAGGTTGATTTGCGTAACCGCAAAGGCAAAGGGGCCATTTTACAACAAGCCCTCAGCCATGTGCGAACCGAGTACGATTTTATTGTGCTGGATTGTCCGCCCCATGTAGGTATTTTACTTGTAAACGCACTGGTTGCTTCAGATTTACTGATCATTCCTATTCAAACCGACTTTTTGGCGTTGCACGGGTTAAAATTATTGTTTGATACCATCAAGGTGCTCAACAAAGTATTACCGGTTCCCATTTGCTACAGAGTGCTTCCCACTCTTTATGATAAACGAGCCCGGGCCTGTGCAAGGGTAATGGAACTTCTTGCCATGAAAATGCAAGAAAGCATGTTTCAAACGGTAATTGGTATGGACACGCGATTTCGCGATGCCAGCGCCCAAGGTCGAGTTATTTACGATATAGCACCAGAAAGCCGAGGAGCGCGCGAATATGAAGAACTGGCTAAAGAGATACTGGCACTATGAATAAAAGCCCTGAAGAATACTTTGCGGAGCAGGATTTTTCTCCCCTCACCAGTCCCTCTGAATCGGGTGAGCCGGTGAATTTTTCCCCCATGGAACGCGCCTTTATGGATAAATATATCGGCGTTCACGAAGGGGAAGTTTTGCAAAAGCTGGGGATAGATACCTCTGGCGGACAAGAATGTGCACCTGATCAGCACCCTGAAATGGCTGCTGAACTAAGCCTTGATACCCTGATGCGGGACGAGGCCGAATTGCAGATGGTAGGATTTTTCCTGGGTGGGCAAGAGTTCACCATTCCAACCATGGCAGTGCAGGAAGTTATTCGCAGCATGCCCATAGCCAAGCTGCCTGCTGCTCCCCCAAGCGTTGCAGGTGTTATCAATTTACGCGGAAAAGTTACGCCCCTGATACGGCTGCGCGATATGCTCGAGGTGAGCACCCCTCGGCTTGCCGAGGATAAGTTTATTGTTGTTTGCCGGCGTCACGGCCTGCAAATCGGCATGCTCATTGAACGGGTACACACCATGTACCGTGTACCGCAAGAAGATATTGACTGGAGCATTGAGGCTCACCTTGGAATAAATGTCGATTTTATTGCAGGCCTGCTAAAATTGCGAGAGCAGCTCGTTGGCATTGTTTCAGTTGACCGTATTATGGCATGCATTACGCAATAACAGGAGTTATCAAATGACCAAACATATTCTTATAGTTGACGATTCAAAGACAGTGCGCAATCTTGTCGCTTTTATCATGAAAAAAGAAGGCTTTAGAGTAACCATGGCGGAAGACGGCCTCGACGGCCTTGAAAAACTCTACTCCTCCAATGATATTGACCTCATAGTCTCTGATATCAATATGCCCCGCATGGATGGCTTTACCTTCATCAAGACGGTGCGTGAGCAGGAAGCATACAGAGACCTGCCCATTGTGGTACTTTCTACGGAAGGGCAAGAAAAAGATATTCAGCAGGGTATCAGCCTTGGGGCTAACCTGTATATGGTCAAGCCTGCCCAACCGGATAAAATGGTTAAAAACCTGCGGATGCTCCTTGGGTAATATCTACCTGTGCGATCAGCGGGTGTCCACCGCAAGCATCGCACGCAGAACGCTGAAAATGCGTTCCAGCACGGCTTTCGATTACGGCTCTAAGAAAAGGTGATGTATGACTCAAGACTTCATGGATGCAGAAATATTCGCGGATTTTATCATTGAAGCGAAGGAACATCTCGAAACTATCGAGCCGAACTTATTGGAACTTGAAAAAGCTCCCAATAATCTTTCCCTCCTTAACGAGATATTTCGCCCCATGCACTCGCTTAAGGGAGCCTCTGGTTTCTTGGGCCTTAATCTCATGAACGCCCTGGCGCACAAAGCTGAAAATATCCTTGACGAGCTACGCAAAGGCTCTATGCCTGTTAATTCGGATATTATGGATGTTATTCTGGCATCCACCGATGCTTTACGTCAAATGATTGACAATCTGGAATCTACCAATACAGAAGGCAATGTGGACACCTCAGCCCTCATTGTTACTCTTGATGCACTTATGGCGGGTGAAATGCCTCCAAGTACAGCTCACAAAAAATATCAGGCTACACCTGAAGCCGCTGACTCCACGGAGGCCGCCATGACTGCATCCTCTCCAGAAGCATCAGAGACGCCAACGGACAGCTCACTTGAGCATGAGCCTACCCTAGATGGTGATGCCAAGCAGGTTGGGGATGTCGCCACATGGCTGGAAGGCATGGCAACCGTGACCTACCCCCTGACAGCCTTTGGGGAGGCTCACCTGCGCGACTTCATCGAAGAAGCAAAAGAAAATATTTCCAACCTTTCGGATGGTCTGCTTGAACTTGAAAAACACCCGGACGGCCAGGCCGATCTGGTTAATGACCTCTTCCGATACTTCCACAACCTCAAGGGAAATAGCGGTATTATTGGTTTTCAAGAACTGAACAGCCTCACGCATGAAGCAGAAACGCTGCTTAACGCAGTACGCAAAGGGGAGTATGTTGTCACTTCTGCCCTTGTAGACCTGCTCTTACTGGCAGTAGATGTACTTGAAGCTCTTATTTTCCGCATTGATTCCGCAGCAGGCAGTGTAACTGCCTTTGATATTTCAGAATTATTGGAAAAATTACAACAGGCTGTTGCAGGCGGCGTTGCAGAAATGCCTGCAAGCCTCATGGTTTCTGTTGAAACGGAAGAAGTAGCCCCCTCCTCTTCTGAGGAAGAATCTTCAGCCTCGGCGGAGTCCAGCACTCCCCACGATCCAGGCAATTTTGAAAAAGAACCTGTTGACCATGCAGACAATGACGACTTGAAAGTATTCAAGGAAACCGTTTCCCAACTTATGGTCAGCATTGCCGCTGCCCTTGAAGGGATCCGCGCCGATGGTACCAATCGGGACTTTTCTGACGCGCTCTTCAGAAGCCTGACAACGGTGCAGAATTGTTGCGGCTTCATGAACCTTGAAGAAATCAAGCTCTATACCCAGCGTACTGCCGGAATTGTTGACAAGGGTCGAAGCACAAATCTCGACTTTTCCATGATGGCTGACCTGCTTGAACAGGAATGCGCCATCATTCGCGATATGATCAAGGACGCTGTGCGCAATTTAAGCGCCGCCTCTGCACCGGAAAAGGCCCCTGCCACCGCGCCGGAAAAAGCAGTCTCCGCCGCCACAGTGGAAAAAAACGCCACTCCCCCTACTCCAGAAAAAAGCACTGCGGCGCAACCGTCAGAGCCTGTTCTGCCCACTCCGGCTGCCGCAAAACCTGCTGCTCCGGCTGCTCCGGCCACGCCTGATGCGAGTGCTGGAGCCAAGGCTCCTGCAAAGCAGGAGGAATCCACTTCCAAGGCCTCCTCAACCATTCGGGTTGATCACGAAAAGCTTGACCATTTAATGAACCTCATCGGTGAGCTTATCATCAACCGAAACCGCTACTCCATGCTTGCTCGTCAACTGGAGGAAATCAGCGTACCCAAAGTGGATATTATCGCGCAGAATCTGTCAGAAACCACTTACGCCATGGCGCGTATTTCAGATGATTTGCAAGATACCATCATGAAAGTGCGTATGGTGCCGGTAGCCTCTGTATTCTCCCGTTTTCCTCGCCTTGTACGCGACCTTTCCCGTAAAAGCGGCAAAGAGGTTGACCTTATCATGGAAGGGGACGACACCGAGCTTGACAAGAGCGTGGTGGAGGTTATTGGGGATCCTCTGGTTCACCTTATCCGAAATTCTGTGGATCACGGTATTGAGGCGGACGACATCCGCAAAGAACGCAACAAGGAACCCAAGGGAAAAGTTTGGTTACGCGCTTATTATAAGGGCAACTCTGTCGCTATTGAAATTGAAGATGACGGCAAGGGGATTGACCCGGAAAAAATGCGCGAAGTTGCCATACGCAAAGGTGTTATCACACCGGAAGAAGCAAAGCTGCTTGACGACCGTGAAGCGATGGAGCTTATTTTTGCGCCCGGTTTTTCTTCTGCGGAAGTTATTACCGACATTTCCGGTCGAGGCGTCGGCATGGATGTTGTGCGAACCAACATTAAAAACCTCAAAGGGAGCATAAGCATTGCTTCCGAGGTAGGGAAGGGCACCAAGTTTACCCTTTCTTTACCCCTCACCCTTGCCATCATTGATGCGCTCATGGTGAATGTGGCAGAGGAAATGTACGCCATTCCTCTTGATGCCGTGTCTGAAACCACCAAAATAGAAGCGCACCGCCTCACCGATGTAAAGGGCCGCAAAGCCGTTACCTTGCGTGGCGAAGTACTTGGCATTGTCAGCCTGGCCGAGCTGCTTGGGCTGCCTTGCCGCATGAAAGAGCAAGATGTACTTTCCGTTGTTGTCATCCAGGACAACGAGCGCCGTCTTGGCCTCGTTGTAGACAGACTGCTTGAGCGCCAGGAAATCGTTATCAAACCCCTTGGTGCCTATCTGGGTGATCTGAAAGGGATTTCCGGGGCTACCATCATGGGTGACGGTAGCGTTATCCTTATTCTTGATCCACATGAAATCTACATCCTCGCTACATCGAAAGCAGGTTAACCTGGATATTGCTTAGAGCACTGGGGAAGAAACTTCACAAGTTTCAAAATGATTAACAAAGTGCATTTTTAAATATTACACGGAACTAAAGCAGTTCAACTATAAACAAGTTGAACTGCTTTCACGCAATTATAACTGTGCTTTTGTAAGGAAAAAGATGCGTAAGGTTCGAATTATCATGGCAGGATTGCTGATATTGTGCGTGTTGCTTATCGTAAGCGCAATGATAATGACGCAGCCGTACATCTCAAAGACTCCTTTGCCTTCTCCTCCACAAGTGAGCACTGCGGCGCTCAAAAATCATGTCTTATATCTTTCACAGCGAATGCACCCTCGACATTTTGGCAAAAAATTTCACCTGGAAGCGGTAGCCTCGTATATTTTTGCAGCGTTCTCCACTACTCGAGCCACGGTAGCAGACCAGTGGTATACAGCAGAGGGAGTGATGTATCGTAACGTCATTGCCTCCTACGGCCCACAGGAAGGCCCTGTCCTTATTGTGGGGGCGCATTATGATTCTTGTCCGCCAGACTCCGCTGAAGAAGGCGACTTTAGTCTTGGCACCCCCGGTGCGGATGATAACGCCAGCGGAGTAGCCGGGCTGTTAGAACTGGCTCGATTACTACAGCAATATCCTCCTAAAATACCTGTACTGCTCGTAGCGTATTGCCTCGAAGAACCACCCTTTTTTCAAACAAAACACATGGGAAGCGCTGTTCATGCCCGCAGCCTTGCGCGTGAAAAGAAAACTGCCCGTGCCGCTATCGTGCTTGAATCCATCGGCTACTTTACAGACGCTCCCAATTCCCAAAATTTTCCCATGCCTGCGATGGGTTTTCTCTACCCTGACAAAGGAAACTTCATCGGCATTGTAGGGCGCCCGCAAGATATGTTTCTGACCCGGCAAATAAAAACCGTCATGCAAAACTCCATTTCCCTGCCTGTATATTCCGTCAATGCTCCCTCCTTCATTCCCGGCATCGACTTGTCAGATCACCAAAGCTACTGGAACGAAAATATCTCGGCAGTGATGATAACAGATACCGCCATGTACAGAAATCCCACCTACCATACCGCTGCAGATACCGCTGAAAAACTCGACTTCATTCGCATGGCGGCAGTTGTTCAGGGAGTATTCGCTGCTATACAGTCGTTTGAATAAGAGAGAACTTGAAAGAAGATCGGGATGCTGTGGAGAAATATCGGGGGAAGGTAAAAACCCTCATGCTGTAGAGAAAGATCGGGGGAGGGGAAAAACCCCCTTTGAAAAGGGTGTTTTTCCCCTCCCCCGAAC